>NZ_CAWNQF010000098.1:0-12958 GCF_963876465.1 Xenorhabdus sp. KK7.4 | reverse complement strand
TTTGGACAATTTTTCTCATTTGACGCCGCTCATTGCGCGGAATTGGTGGTACGATGGCCATAACTCAGTCCTTCCTTTTTGTGTTTTTTTGGTTTTGCGGTTAAAAAGTTCGCAAAAATAGGACTGAGTTTCTTTGATTCGCCTACCATTTTGAAAAGCTATTTAGACCTGCCCCATTGGAGGCATGACCGAAAAAACACCTCTAGTACTCATCTTTGTCGGAATATTTTTATTCGCAGTATCAATTTTAAAGTGGATGACATCTGAAATAGAAGTGGACTGGCTATATAACTCAGTTGAAAGTTTACTAGCCATTTATTTTGTCACTCTTGGGTTCAGATTACGTAAAAAGTATCGAAGTAATAACGAGTAAGTTTGAACTAACCGGAATTACCAGATAAATGCGTGCCTAATCATTTTCGATTGTAAGTTCTTACAGATAGCCGTTGAGGAGAATATAAGGTTTGATCGGAATTAACCTTCTGTATTCACAGAAGGTTGGTATCCATAAATCTAATCGCCGAGTTGCTTATCAGATAACCCTTTAAACTCAAAAGGTTTGCTATCAACATAATCTTTAGTGGCGTCACCTGAGAAAATATTGCTTTGCCCTTCACCTAATTCCAGTTTCTTCACTTTACCGGTTTTGACTGAGAAGTCGATTTTCTTTAGATCTGTCCAGAAAATATTCGGTGTTAATGCAGACTCAAAGAAATAGAGTTGGCGTTTATGATCAACCAATGTCCGCCAACGTGTTGATGAAATTTCAGGGGGATTCTCTGGCGTTTCTCCTAACCCGTAAGGAACCGAAACGTTACGAATAACACTGAACACACTAGCAACGGCTTTATTGGGTGTCGTTTGTTGTGGGATGGCATTAATGTAGAATTGAGCGCGAGCAAATCTGTCCGGAGAACGATTGGTGCCAGGAAGAGCCGCTGTGCCCGGAATTGTTGCCCAATATTTCTGCATTTCCAATTGTACTTCATACGTTGGTGAATTTGTCATTACCTGATATTCACGACCATGATGGATCACTTGTTTACCGTCGATATATTCAATAATTGCACTATCACCACTTGCATCTGATAATGATAAATGCAACGTCGCTAAACGGTCTTCGCCCTCCATTTTATCCGTCATCACTACGAAAGGCGTCTTTTCCAGTGATTCAACGGCTTCAGCTACTGTCGCGTAATTATCTAGCATATACTGCGCCCACAATGAAATTGATACTGCAGGCCGCTTATCATTTGGTTGTGGATATTTAGATTCAGCTAACCATAATAAATTAGCCACAAGACCTTTTTCGTTAATACCATCTGTGGTTGAAATATCGAAGCCAGAAGCAATCACGCTACCATATTTAGATTTCCATTTAATAGAATTAGGGCCAGCAATACCATCCCTGCTCATGCCCCGTGGAAATATCCATAAATTTGTTTTGATTTCGTGTTTCCAATCCATTGTTCTTGTTGTTATGGTTTGCTCATCTTTACCTAAATAAACTATACGAGTACACATATCGTCTCCTAAGATAAAAAATGAAAATAGATAGATTTCGTCACTTTATAGAGATTATTTTTCTTTATAAGGCTTATGTGTTATGCCAAATTTTGATTAGAGCTAGGTAATTCTGTCATTGTATTTTCATGAATTTAAGAAGAATGACATAGAATGGTTGGCGGGACATTAACAAAATTTATTTGCTTGTGGTTGACTGATAAATCTTAGCTTTTAACAGGGATAATCTTCCCATTTTAATTTAATAAATTAATATTATTAATTTTATCCATTGAGAGGCGTTGGGTAACCCTTGATCTTATTTATCTCTGTCAGAGAAGCGGAATTTCGATTTTGAGGCAAAAAATTAATATGTTAGCCTCGCATATTAAAATCAGTTTTCCAGACAGGCGTCTTGTACTATTGTGGATGAAAAACAACTTATGGGGAGTTAAGCCAAGTCAGCACCAAATTTCAAATATACACCTCATTGAATAATACACCATCTTTCAAATTATAAGCCTTGCTATAGTCGTAATCCGATTGAGGTGAAAATTTGACCTCAGTAAGGTTTCTGGTGAGTTAACAACAGGAGTTTGTTAGGACGTAGTGAGAGTGAAAGGACGGCGGAAATACCGTCCTTGATTTTATTATAAACAATGAGAATGTCCCGCTTCTCCTGGATTCAACGCGTCGCATTGAGCTACACAGCGCTCATATGCTGCTGGGTCTAACATCTCAGATCTACAAAACCAAGCATAGGTCTGTACTGAAGTAAAAAGTGTCGTCCCTGCGACTAGGGAAAGAAGAAGATATTTTTTCATTTTACTATCCACCCATAACGTGATTATCAAGAAATGGATAAGCCTAATAACCTTATCTCCATCGAATAATAAATTAATAATCCTTAATAATTAGTTAACCTTTGAAACTAAAATCAATATTTTTTACCTATTTACTAAGTGGTTAAAGGAATACGAATGACTCATGCTCCTGAGGAAGACGAGGTGTTATCAGCAATATCCGCTGTAGGCAGATGAAGTGATATGACAGCCGGCGAGGTGTCCTGTATTGCCGTAATGATTTACGGGTTGTGACGCTGGATAAAAATTTTTCCTGCCAAATATTTTTTGGCTCAATTTTCTGAGTATAATCTATCCAGTTATCGGTCGTCACAAAATGGATATTAAAAGTGCAAATACCTTTTTCTTGATATGATTTTTACTAAACTTATACGATAAATTGTATTAGGAATTTTTGCATAGTTTATACTACTAATGAAATCACTAGGTTAGTGATTAAGGATAGTAATAAAATTCTATTGCAGTCATAATTCAATTTGATATTGTAAAGAAAATACTCAATAAAAAATAATAGAGAAAAATATGGAACAACTTCTATATTGGGAAAAAGAAAATTATCAAGTAACAACAGATAAATCTTTGCTAGATGTTACAGCAATCCATCAGTTTCTTACCCGATCCCATTGGGCGAAAGGAATCGATATTGAAACTGTTCAGTGCTCAATTGAAAATAGTCTGACGTTCGGATTGTATGATGAGGAAAATCAAATAGGATTTGCTAGATTCGTGACAGACTTTTCAACTTTTGGGTATTTATGTGATGTTTACGTATTGGAAGAATATCAAAAACAGCATCTGGGGAGCTGGCTAATGGAATGTTGTCAATCTCATCCTGTTATTCAGAAACTTCGACGAGTTATGTTGGTAACTTCATCTGCACATTGGTTATATGAAAAATTGGGTTATTCACCTGTTAATCGTGAAAATTTTGTTTGGCAAATATTTCGCCCGGATATTTATTTAAAGAATTAGTACCATTTTTTACCGAAAATTGAATTTATTGGGGAATATATCAATATTTTCTGATGATAGAGTAAAAGCAGAGCATTGCTGAGAAAAGTGAACGCTGTCTTCCAGAGCCATTCCTGCCAGCCAGCAATGAGCAAGCCCTGCCATCATAACGTCACCAGCACCATTGGCATTAACAACGTTATTTGTTAATGCGCGTGAGTAACCGGATTTATTATCTAGTTCACTGTAATAGACACCTTCTGCATCCATACTCAAAATTATCCGTTGAACACCTTGCTGGTGAAACCAAGAAGCAGCGTGGGCTGCATCTTCCAGAGTTTCAATTTTGATACCACTTAACATCTCAGTTTCAGAACGATTAGGCTTTAGTGTATGAATATAAGGTAGCCAGTGGCGGATATTAGATGCTTTGAATGTAGAAACTGTATCAACAAAAATCGGGACATTATTGGAATTAAGAAATATCCACTCTAATGATTCATGAGATAAGTTACAATCAATAACCAGTACACTGGCACTTTGAATCAATTTCTTGGATTGAGAGAGTAATGATGGGTTAAGTTTGTCAAGAATGCTCATATCATTTATCGAAATGATACATTTTCCATTTTCATCAATAAATGAATTACAGACTGATGTTTTTTCATCATCCAGTTTATGTAGGTATTTAGTATTAACACCGGATGATTTTGTTTTTTCTGATAATATTTTACTGTGTTGGTCATTACCAACAACAGAAATTAAATAGCTTTCATTTTTTAATGCGGCAATATTTTGTGCAATATTTCTTCCTACCCCACCGGGGGTGGAAATGATTTTCCCTGGGTTGGAATCATTATATACTAGTTTATCAAATGCATAACTGGTTATATCTATATTGGTTGCTCCAATAGTAACAGCATAAACATCACTGGCAAGAATATAACCTTTACCTTTTATATGGCCTTTTTTACTTAGGTTCATAATATGCCCTGCAACACAGGAACGACTAATACCAAGAATATCTGCAATTTCTTGCTGTTGTATAAAGGGATCCCTTTTTAATATTTGCAGTATCTGATTTTTCCTGTTTGACATATTGTGGCCTTGGCTATTTTTTGTGACTATATTTCTATTGTATATCTATCAAACAGTAAAGGCTGATCTTATGATTTATTCTATTTTTGAGAAAGTGATCGTAAGTTTAATAAAGGTTTTTTATGGTCAATAATGTGATCTATATCTAAAATATTATCCTGATAAAGCTTTGGTGTTTAGGATAATGAAAAGATTTATAATGTAAACTATATTTTATTCTGTATAAAGTATATTAATATCAATAGGTTGTAAGGGTTCTGGTTCTTTTCAAACAAATGTTTGGTTTTTAGATATCAATGCAATAATTATATGTAATTTAAGAAATTATATTATCAAGGCTAAATTACAAGTTACATATTTTGACCAGTTAAATACAGTAGAGCAGTTATTTTTATTATTTTCTATAAAAAATATCGGTTTATTCATTTGGATATATGACTAAAAATAATTCATTTTTTATTTTTATATTTCATATGGTGATGATGAAATATTTTGTGAATGTGATTTTAGTAAATGACTTGGTGGTGTTTGTTTTTTGCTCATGTTTATGGAGTGTTTGTATTCTGACTGTAGGGATATGGCAATATGTGAGTGATAAATTTGATATTAATTAATCTCACTGAAAATATTGAATTACTATGTTAATGAAAATTTTATGATTGGTGTTTTATGATTATAAAAAACATAGGAATATTATTAATATTATATGTTCCTTTAACAATAGCATCTCCGGTAAATTTTAATGAAAACTTACCTTCATTAACCATGAACGAAGGCATTAATAATTTACAGAATAGCGAAAGAGAGATAAACAGGTTGATTGAAGAAAGGCGGCATCAGGAGATGATTAACCGTTCAAGGCGATATTCTACAAAAGAATCACTCGTAAATCTGAAAGGTGAGCAAAAATGCTTGCCAATTAGTGGGATTTATCTTCAAGGGATATCATTATTATCATCATCGGACTTAAAAACATTAAGTCCAATTTCTAATAGCTGTATTACCAGTAATAATATCAATAGATTAACATCTGAAATTACGAACCTTTATGTCCAGAAAGGATATGTTACAGCCAGAGTAAAATTGGTTCCTCCTGACTATGAGAAAAAATTAGGGATTCATGTTATAGAAGGGTTTATCGAAGATATTAGGGGAGGAAGTCGCTGGGTAAACAGTCAGACTCTTTTTCCTGGTCTAAAGAATATGCCATTGAATATACATCAACTTGACCAAGGGCTAGATCAGGCAAATCGTTTACAATCAAATAAAACAACGCTAGATATTTTACCTGGTACAATTAATGGGGGATCTATTGTTTTTCTGAATAATAAACATAGTTCTCCGTGGAAAGTTTCTTTAACAACAGATAATTATGGGCAAAAAAATACAGGGAAATGGGTAGGAAGAGTAAACACGAGTTTTGATAGCCCGCTGGGGTTATCTGATTTTGTCAGCCTTAGTGGAAGCTCTACTTTGAAAAAAGGCCAAAATAAATATAATCGATCTTATATTTTCCTTTATTCATTGCCATATGGAAAGTCAACATTTAGCACATTTTATGTTGGTTCTAAATATCACCATCAAAAAAAATCAAAGTATAGATTGTTAAATAAACATGATTTAAATATACATGGTGATGCCCAACAATCGGGAATTCGTGCTGAATGGGCATTTCGCCGCAATCAGACACAAATAGATACACTGAGAACACAATTTATATATAAAAAAGGGAATAATTATTTAAATGATGAAAAAATCATAGTAAATAGTGAATCTATAAGCCTTGTTTCTCTTAATTTAAATCATTTTCAAATTATTCCAACTGGATTTTTTTCTATTGATATAGGTATTGATAAAGGTGTGCCATGGTTTAATGCTCAAACAGTCATGGACAAAAATTTCATTAAAGGATTGATGTCAATAAATTTGCAAAAGAAATTTAGATTATTTGATTCATCTTATTTATTCAATAGTCAGATTAGCATGCAGTATAGCCATGATCCTTTACCAGCTATGGAGTGTTTCAGTATTACTGATAAAAATAGCATCAGAGGGTTTAACGAGAGTTTTTTATGTTCTGACAATGGGTGGTATTTAAGAAATACGCTATCTTATCTGCTTCCTATAGCTATTCCTCAAGGTTATTTAGCTTTAAATATAGGTGGTGATTTAGGGCAAACTAAAATTATTGGGCATAAAAATAAATATGAATGGATAAATGCTGTAGGGATGAGTACTGGATTTTCACTGAGTTATAAACAGTTGTTTGCCGATATTCAAGTAGGCAGTGGGAAAGTTTTGTCTCGGCAGTACGAGAAACTTAATAATCCCATACAGATATTAGTGCGTATTTCTTATGGTTTTTAATTGCAGAACTGCCACTGTTTCGGTTTGGTCATATTTTTACACACAGTAATAACTAGATGTATAGGAGTGATTAAATGAAAGAAAAAAGGTTTAAATTATCGTCATCTGGTCGGCTTGCTGTATCAGTGGCAATTTTTATGCTTTTTAGCTCAAGTGGTTTTTCCAATGGAATAGTAGCAGGAGGTGATGACTCACACCGACCAGGTGTTACACAATCTAAATCTGGTGCAGATGTCGTTAATATTGTTGCTCCTTCTGAATCTGGATTATCACATAACCAATATGAGGATTTTAATGTTTCTGAAAAAGGGGCAGTTTTTAATAATTCGACAAATGGAGGTGAATCTCAATTAGCTGGAGAATTGCCTGGTAATAGTAATCTGCATGGTAATTCGGCAACGATTATTCTAAATGAGGTAATTAGCCGCAATCCATCTTTACTGTTGGGCAAGCAGGAAATTTTTGGTATGGCTGCAGATTATATATTGGCAAACCCTAACGGTATTACTTGTGATGGGTGTGGGTTCATTAATACTAATCAGTTATCGCTAGTTGTCGGAAACCCATTAGTTGAAAAAGGCACTTTACAGGGATTTAATACCCTCGATAATACAAATTCCCTGAAAATTGGTAAAGGAGGTCTGGTTCATGACTCTATCATAAATCTTTTTTCTCCTAAAATTGATAGCCGTGGCAAAATTAGTACCAGCCAAGATATTAATATCATTACAGGTCTGAATAAAATATCTGCTGATGGTCGAGTATTGGATTCAAAAAAGGCAACGGTGGGTTTACTTGATAGCTATTATTTAGGCAGTATGCAGGCTGGTCGTATCCGGTTATTAAGTACAGATAAAGGGAGTGGTGTTAATTTACAGGGGGAGATGACTGCTGATGATACTATTAATGTTGAGTCTAAAGGTGGATTAAAACTGGAAGGTGCTAGATTAAAAGGAGGTGATCTCACCTTAAAAGGTGAAAATATTACATCTCAGGGTGCTTTGGATGAAGTATCCTTGAAAAAGGAAAAGTCAGAAGGTCATTTTTTTAGCGGAAATAGTGCTAGTAGCGAGCAGAAGTCGCAAGTCCTTCACCGAACCAAATTAGAAGGTAGAAATATTACATTAAATGCTAACAACAATAATGAAATTAAAGGAACAGATATTTTTGGTGAAAATATTGATTTAACCGGTCGTAAACTTGATTTAGACGGTCAAGCAGTTAATCAACATTCGGAGGACTTTCAAGAGCAATGGAAGTTTTTATGGAAGAGTAATAAAAAAAATACTCATGATAAAACTCAACAGGAGGGGAATGATATAAGGGCAGATAATAATATCAAATTAACTTCGACTGGAGAAGATATAAGAATTGATGGGAGCAAGATTGATGCAGGTAATAATCTGTCATTATCATCTAAGCGTAATGTCATAATAGATGGCTTGATAGAAACTGAAAAAATGGATAATCAGCAATATCACAGATTAGAGTCTAATTCACTAGATACAGGGCTAAAAGAAAAAGGGCATTTTACTCAAAAACAGATTAGAAGTGAACTAAATGCTGATAATGATCTTGGTATAGAAGCCAATGGTGATATTAAAATTGCAGGTTCTAAGGCGCATGCCGGAAACAACCTTATCATAAAAGCAGGTAAAAAAAATCAGATAATATCTCAATCTTATGGTGATAAAGTTATTGATGATGATAATAGAACTTATTGGGGAGGGATTGCCGGAGGAAAAAATAAAAATAATTATATTGAAAATAAAAAAAATCAATCATCTGATATTACAGCTGATGGACATGTATTGCTTGTAGGAAATGATGGAATTAAAATTACTGGCAGTAATGTTGAAGCTGAAAATGGTGGATACTTTCAATCAAAAAATGGTGATTTACTCATTGATAATGCTGTTAGTTATCATCAAAATATTATTGATGAGCGCCATGGGACTGTTTTTAATATTACTAAGGATTCTAATAAGGAGAAAGAAAAAAAAGAAGAGGCAGTACGCAGCCAGGTTAAATCTAATGCAAATTTAAAGTTATTTAGTGGCAAAAATATTGATGTGGTTGATAGTGTATTAAAAAGTTCTGATGATTTGAATATTCATGCTGGCGATAATATAAATGTTTCTTCTTATGGAGAGAAATATAATAAACAGAAAGAGAATTCATTGCTTGAGGCAGGGAATATAGCTCAATTCTCTAATGAAGATGATAAAAATACTATTACAAAAAATTTGGGTATTAAGTATAGCAGTGATGATAAAGAAAAAGAGAATGTAACACAAAAACGATCTGTATTGGATGGAGGAAATATCACAATTAATGCAGGTAAAGATGTTACAGTTGTGGGTTCAGATATAGATACGAGAAATGGAAATGCTAATATATCAGCCGACAATATTTCTTTCCTTGCTTCAAATGACCTGGAAGCCCAAAAAGAATCTCATTCTTCGACAGGTATTGGTGTGTTTTTCTCTAAAGGAAGCAATGGAATAAGCATTGGTGGTGGAGCTAATCATAGTAGCAATAATAAATCTCATGAGAAGAAAAAAGCTGTCGTTTCAAAAACGGACATTGCGGGAGATCTGAAATTAAACGCACGAAATAAACTGGAACAGGAGGGAGCTCAGCATAATGTTGCGGGTAATTATGAGGCGAATGCTAATAGCATAGAAAATAGAGCAGCGGAAAGTAGTGATAGTACCTATTCAGGAAACTTTAATATTGGAGGAGGAGTTTCCCTCTCTTTGAGTATGAAGAATTCTTCACCTAATGTTGGTGCTAATGTTTTCGCCAAAGGAGGTAATCACACAGAGAGTAATACTAAATCAAATGCTAATGTCACTTCAATTCAAGCCAACAATAACATTAGAATAAATGCCAAAGAAGATGTATATGATCAGGGAACACAGTATCATGCAGATAATGGAGGCATAGAATTAAAAGCTAACAACCATATTAACGGAGCCGCATTTAATAAAAATGAAAAAGATGTCTTTGATTCATCAGGTTATGCCGGCATACAAGCCAACTTAGCGCTTTTATCCCAGGATCTTACTGTTACAGGGAAAGGGAAAGGGAATGCATCTCGGAGTTCTGAATCCAATTCAGATGCTATTGTCAGTGATTTCAAAGCACATAAAGATATTAATATTCAGGCGCGACACGATATTAAATATCAGGGGGCATCGTTTAATTCAGAAGATGGAGAAACAACTATACAGGCAGGGAATAATATCAATATTAATCAGGCAAATAATACTAATAAGAAAACTAAAACCCAATATGGGCTTGGTCTTGGTGTTGGGGTAGGCGTCAATTTGCCGACAGGTGTTGTCAATATGGGGGCAGGAAGTGCAGCATCAGGATATGCTGTAAATGATGACACTACTGTGACAGCAAAAAGTAGTAATATTAGGGGAAAACAGGGAATTAACTTGGTTTCTGGAAATGATTTGTCTTTGCAGGGGACAAATACCTCTGGCAAACATATAAATCTTAAAGCAGAACGAGGTGGTATCATAGTTACCTCTGCTCAGGACAGTATAAATAAAAGTAATTTCCAAATTGGAGGCAAAGTAGCATTGGGAGCAGCAATGAATGCTTCTCAATTAGCTCAAGTTAAGGCAAAGGCTTATGGCAATTTTGATCATGGTTATGAAAGAGATGTTATCAATCACAATAGCCAGCTTACGGGTGAAAACGTAACATTAACAAGTAAAAAAGATACTACAATTAAAGGAGCTAATATTGTAGCGGATAGGATAGGGGGTAAAATAGGAGGTAATCTTAATATTGAAACGGCTCAAAATACGGCTAATGGGAGGGAAATAGGTCTAGAAGCTGGAGGCGAATTTAATAGTGGTACACTCTTTAATGGTGATCAACCGTCCGGTTTTATGGGAGTGGTTAATATCATTAAAAGTATCGCATCGGGTATAAAAACCAAGTTTAATTTTAATTACGAAACACATGATGATACAAGTTTAACTAACCAATCAGGAATTTCTGCTAGAGATGGAATTAATTTAGATGTATCAGGTAAAACTAATCTGACTGGAGCGAAGATTGAAAGTACTGATCAGCCAGTTATATTGAATACCCAAGAGCTGGTAAATCATGAAATAACTACTCATAGTAAAGGAGAAAAAATCTCTGTGAAATTACCAGGGTCTCCACTTGCATTTTTATTAAGTTTACCAGGTGCAGTTTCTGATATTGCTCATGGGAAAATTCCATATACAGAGAGACATTATCATAATAAAAAAAATGTAATACTTCCTAGTAAAGTTAAGGAATACACTCAGAAGATATCGAATTGTAATGTGGCGGTAAAGGATAAAATTATCGAGAATATAGATAATAACATGCCTAAAAAGACAGTGACTGAGGTGATTGGATGCGGTCAACAGTTAGGTAATCAGAAGGATTATGGGGTATAAAAAATTGAACGTTATTTTATTATCAAATAGTAATCCACCTGTTTAACAGGTGGATTCTTTATATTTTAAACAATTGCGTTCTGATATAAATCCCACCGGTTGCCATAAATATCTTCAAATACAACAACCAAGCCATATTCTTCTTGTCGTGGCTCTTCGCAAAAATGAACGCCATTTTCTTTCATTTTATGATAATCGCGCCAGAAGTCGTCAGTTTGCAGGAACAAAAATACTCTTCCACCACACTGGTTGCCAATAAAGGCTTCCTGCTTTTCATTAGATGCTCTTGCCAGCAATAGATTACAGTCACTTTCAGGATTCGGTGTCACAACAACCCATCTTTTGCCCGGTTGTGGGGTGTCTTCGACCAGAGTAAACCCCAGTTTGTTGGTGTAGTAATCAATTGCTTTATCATAATCATCAATAACAATGGCAACATAACCCATGCATCTTTTTTGTGTTCTCATAATATTCCTATTTTAAATTACAGCATCCGTGTCCCTAAGGTCACATTTTTATCTGGTTGGATGAGTACAGTGCCTTCATTATCACAAACGGCAGCCAGAACCAAAACTTCCGATTTAAACCCGGCTACTTTTCTCGGTGGAAAATTTATAACAGCCAGGACCTGCCTGCCGATTAATTGTGCTTCCGTATAGTTTTGGCACAATTGTGCCGAACTCTGTTTTTCACCTATTTCGCTACCAAAATCGATATACAGTTTATAAGCAGGTTTGATGGCCTTTTCATTTTTTTCAGCTTTGATTATTTTGCCAACACGGATATCGAGAGCCATAAAAGTGGATATATCTGTGAGATAATTTTCTGAATTTTGCATAACTGTATATCTATTAATAATAGGTTAAATAGAAAAATAAATTACTCAAATAATGCGCTAGGCTCCCGTTATAACTCACTATTTTGTTGAATTTGCCGAGTTATTATTTTTGCTGATTTTCGTGCATTTAAGGGTGTTTTAAGCTATTTTGGGATTATCAGCACCCCTATTAGCACCCCTTGCATTATGAAAATTTAAACGGGAGAACACTCTAGATGGCTTACTATAGCATAGAAAAGCGCCCACGCGCAGATGGCACTATCCGTTATCGCTGTACTGTCGGTGTCAAGTCTGGCGGTAAATATATCTACAGAGAGAACCGTACATTCGGAAAGCAAGCTCATGCCAAAACATGGGGTGCTATGCGGGTAGCTGAGCTGGAGCAAAACGGAGTACCAAGGAACGATGAAGTCGAAAATTTTACAGTTAGCGCTCTATTGCACAAATATATCAATGATCCCAATTTAGGAAAAAAAGCAGGGCAAAGCAAAAAGTCCGTATTGAATTTATTATCAAAGAGCGCTCTTGCAAATTTACCCCTGACTGAACTTTCGGTCAGTCATATTATTGAGCACTGTAAACAGCGATGCTCTACAGGAGCCAGTCCTGCCACTATTAACCATGATGTAGTCTATTTATCATCAGTCTTAAAGTCAGCCAAGCCTGTCTATGATATAGACTACACTTCAAATCCTGCACATGAAGCTCGCCCCTTACTAACTCAAATGGGATTAATCGGTAAAAGCCATCGCCGTAGCAGAAGACCAGAACGTGAGGAACTGGAGAGAATAATGGAGGTGCTACGTAGAAAAGGGAATCATTGGACAAGCAATATTCCTTACGAAGATATCTTAAATTTCTCAATACTTTCTTGTATGCGCATT
>NZ_CAWNQF010000097.1:5184-13020 GCF_963876465.1 Xenorhabdus sp. KK7.4 | reverse complement strand
CTGACATTCCGCCGTGTGGTGGAAAAAGTGGATTATCCGTTGTCGTTGATCGCCTATGAGCAAGGTAACCAGTTCATCATCAGATTTAATTACGGTGAAGACTGGCTGACTGATGAGCAGGCTCAACGATTACTGAACCAGCTTGAACGCATTCTGCATGCGGTGGCTTGCCATCCGGAACAGCCTCATGCCACCATCACCTGTCTCAGTGAGGCAGAGCGTCATACGCTGTTGCACGGCTGGAACCAGACCGATGCGCCTTATCCGCAGGATAAAACCCTGCAACAGTTGTTTGAGGCTCAGGTCGAGAGGACACCAAATGCTATTGCACTGAAATTTGACGATCAAATAATCAGCTATGCGCAATTAAATCAAAACGCCAATCGACTGGCGCATTATCTCCGCACGGCGTTTCAGATTCCTCCTGATACGTTGATCGGAGTGTGCATGGAGCGTAGTACTGAAATGGTCGTGGCACTACTGGCTATATTAAAAGCAGGAGGAGCCTATGTTCCGCTTGATCCTAGCTATCCAAAAGAACGACTAGATGACATTCTGTATGATGCTGCTCCCCGTGCATTGTTGTGTCACCGCGAGATTTCAGATGAAGTCCGTACTCTGCTGACAGACTATGCAACCAATGCCGGCTCCTGTGTTGTTGACCTGAACGCAGATATCGGTAAATGGTCGTGCCTGAGCCACAACAACCCATCAACAGACACTATTGCTCTGACATCATCCCATCTGGCCTATGTGATTTACACTTCAGGTTCGACTGGAAAACCAAAAGGGGTGATGAATGAACACCGTGGTGTGGTTAATCGTCTTGTGTGGATGCAGAAAGCCTATCCGCTAACCGCCGATGATGTCGTATTACAAAAAACTCCATTTAGTTTTGATGTTTCCGTCTGGGAGTTTTTCTGGCCGTTGATGTACGGCGCCGGTTTGGTGGTAGCCAAACCGGAGGGCCATAAAGACCCTCTCTATTTGAGCCAGCTGATTTGTCAGCACAATATCACCACACTTCATTTTGTTCCTTCCATGCTGTCGCTGTTTCTGCAACACGCATCTGCCAATGTTGGGAAGTTTGTCAGACGGGTGTTCTGTAGTGGGGAAGCACTCCCTGTCCACACGGTATTGCAATTTCATGAACAGTTTGCTGACGTGGAACTACATAACTTGTATGGGCCGACCGAAGCCGCCATTGATGTGGCAGCATGGGATTGCAGTTTGAGGAAAACCGGTGACTTAACCAAGAATAGCGTGATCCCTATTGGTAAGCCGATTGATAATATTCAGCTCTATATTCTCGATAATGACACTCAACCGGTACCAATAGGCGTGGCAGGAGAACTGTATATTTCAGGTATAGGTGTCGCTCGAGGTTATCTGAACAAACCGGAATTGACAGCGGAAAAATTTATTCGTGATCCGTTTAGCCCGGACCCCAAGAAAAAAATGTATCGCACTGGGGATCTGGCTCGTTATTTATCAAACGGTAACATCGAATATCTGGGACGCAATGATTTTCAGGTCAAAATCCGTGGCTTCCGCATTGAACTGGGGGAAATTGAAGGTGTGCTTACTTCCCATCCACAGGTCAGACAGGCGATCGTGGTTGACCGAGAGCATAGTGACTATAAAGGATTGGCAGCTTATTTGGTTGCCGAGGATGCAATGTCCACAGGCATGCTGTTGGCGCACTTATCTGAGCGCCTGCCGGACTATATGCTACCCACCAGCTTTACCTTTATCGACGCTATTCCTCTGACGCAAAACGGCAAAGTGGATCGCAAAGCCTTACCGGAACCGGCTTTCGATAACAGAGATAATTATGTTGCGCCCCGTAATGCCCTAGAAACCCAACTTTGTACTATTTGGCAGACGGTGTTAGGGCTGGAGCAAGTCGGTATTGAAGATAACTTCTTCCGTGTCGGCGGCAACTCCCTGACCGCGATTAAGCTGATTGCTGCCATTCGCCGTACCCTGTCTACGGATATTTCACTGACACAACTGTTTGAACTGAAAACCATCGTCAGGTTAGCCATGCAGATGGATGAACAAATTCAAACGGTGATCCCGCATAAGCCCCAAGAGCGTTATCCCTTATCGTTTGCGCAGGAGCGAATGCTGTTTATCGAGCAATATGAGCAGGGTTCGGATGTTTACCATATTCCCTATCTGGTTCAGTTGGGTAACGCCGACACTCTGCCTTTACTGGAAACTGCCATTAACCGATTAGCGGAACGCCATGCGGTGCTGAGAACCGTGTATCGTAGTGATGATCACGACCAGAGTTATCAGCAGGTATTGGAAACAGACTTGGTGTTCCAGTCTCAATCCTGTGACAACAGGGATAGCTTGCTGGCTAACGTCCGCACCGAGATAGCCACCCCCTTTGATTTGACCACCGAGCCGAGTCTGCGCCTGCGGCATTATCAGGTCGCAGACAGCCATTACTTATTACTGTTATGGCACCATATTGCAATGGATGGCTGGTCCATTGATATCTTTATGGCGGAACTGGCGGCGGTTTACTACGCACTGCAAGCGGGTCGTGACAGCCAGCTCCCTGCGCTGGATATCACCTACGGAGATTATGCGGCATGGCAACGGGATTATTTGCAGGGAGACATCCGCGAACAACAACTGGCTTACTGGCAACAGACGCTGGCGGGCTATGAATCGCTGGCTCTGCCCACCGATCACCCCAGACCGGCACAGGTCAATTATCAGGGGCGGGATATTAATTTTACGCTGGACGCACAGCTGTCTGAACAGCTACGGACACTGGCAAAAACGCAGGAAACCACCCTGTATACCGTGCTGCTCAGTGCATTTTACGTCACACTGGCGAAATTATCCGGGCAGGATGACATCGTTATCGGTACCCCGACAGATAACCGCCACCATGCGCAAACACTGCCACTACTGGGGATGTTCGTTAACTCATTGGCCTTAAGGGTACAGCTACAACATACCGACAGCGTAACCGCGTTGATTGCACAGGTACACAAACGGGTTAGCGGTGCCAAAGCCCATCAGGATATGCCGTTTGAACAGTTGGTTGAAGCGCTGAACATTGAACGGGATACCGCCCGTCATCCGCTATTTCAGGTAATGTTCAGTGTGCAGGCTTTCGGTGAACATAATGGCGGCGAAAATCCGTCAGCTAACCGACTGCCATTCAAGCCGGTGACGCTGGATGAACCCTTATACAGCCCCGCGAAGTTTGACCTGAGTCTGTTTTTATCTGATGGCAAAACAGCGATTACCGGTTGCCTGAACTACGCCCTGAGCCTATTTAACGACACTAGCATTACCCGCATCATGGAGAGTTACCAACGAGTTTTGAGGGCGTTTGTAGCAAACCAACAACAATCGTTGTTCAGCATTGATATTTTATCAGCACAGGAACGTCATACCTTATTGTACCACTGGAATCAGACCGATGCTCCATATCCGCAGAATAAGACCCTGTCACAGTTGTTTGAAGTGCAGACGGCAAGGACACCGGATAATGTTGCACTGGTGTTTGAAGGCAAAACCCTGACCTATCGCCAACTTAGTGAAAGGGCAAACCAACTGGCGCGTGTGATCCGTGAACGTTATCAACAACAGCATTATATACCGATGCCTATGGAGACATTGATCGTACTCTATTTGGATCGCAGCCCGGAAATGGTTATCGGTATACTGGCGGTACTCAAAGCCGGCGGGGCTTATGTACCAGTATCACCGGATTATCCGCCGGAGCGGGTTCAGTTTATGCTGGACGATACGCAATCACCCTGTGTGGTGACTCAGCAACAGTTTTTTCCCACATTGCAGGCTCACGTTCAGGCACTCGTGACGCAGCCCACCCTGATTGCCACAGATGACAGTCGTGTGACTGAACACTATTCAACAGACAATCTGGCGTTAGCCGGTCAAGCAATAGATTTAGCCTATGTTATTTATACCTCTGGCACGACCGGGAAACCTAAAGGGGTCTTGCAGACCCACCATAACGTCAATCGTTTATTTACCACCAGTCAAAAAGATTACCAGTTCGATCAACACGATGTCTGGGTACTTTTCCATGCGTATACGTTTGATTTTAGTGTGTGGGAATTATGGGGAGCTTTGCTCTATGGCGGACGTTTAATTATCCCAACGGTTGAGTGCACTAAGGATTTCAATCAATTAAGCCAATTATGTACCGAGCAGCAGGTGACGGTACTGAATCAAACGCCAGGGGCGTTTTATGCCTTTATCGACGAAGCCGTCAACAACTGCGCAGAATTCCCTCACCTTCGCTACGTGATCTTTGGCGGTGATAAATTAAATCCAGTGCAGTTAACACCCTGGTGGGATCGTTATGGCGATCTAAAACCAGTGCTCATCAATATGTATGGGATCACCGAAACCACTGTCCATGTGACTTATAAAAAATTAACGCAAGGCGATACCAGCACGGTATCCTGCATTGGACGTCCTCTGAGTGACATGTCTGCCTATATACTGAATTCTGCCGGACAACTGGCACCGATAGGTGCCCCCGGCGAACTTTACATTGGCGGCGCAGGGCTGGCACGGGGCTATTTAAACCGACCGGAATTAACCGCTGAACGTTTTATTGAAAACCCGTTTGCCACCGATAAGCACAAAAAGTTAGGTTACACAAGTCTGTATAAAACCGGTGATTTAGCGCGCTGGCTACCCGATGGTGAATTGGAATATCTGGGACGCAATGATTTTCAGGTCAAAATTCGTGGCTACCGCATTGAGCTAGGCGAAATTGAAAGTACCTTGGTGGCACATCCACAGATTAAACAGGCGGTTGTTATCGATTGCGAGTATCAGGGCAATACCTTACTGAGCGCTTATCTGGTGATTGACGGGTTTTTAGCCGATGAAGCTCTGCTTGCACATTTATCAGCACATCTGCCAGACTATATGCTGCCCGCCAGTTTTACTTTTATCGAGGCTATTCCCCTGACGCTAAACGGCAAAGTGGATCGCAGCGCCTTACCGGAGCCGGTTTTCGGTCACAGCGAAAATTATGTTGCGCCCCGTAATGCCCTGGAAACCCAGCTTTGTGAGATTTGGCAGGCGGTTTTAGGACTGGAACAGGTAAGTATCCACGATAATTTCTTCCGCATTGGGGGCGACTCCATTGTCAGCATCCAGTTGGCATCCAAACTCCGTCAGGCCGGTTTTTCGCTTCAGGTGAAAACCCTTTTTGAGGCCCCGACGGTGGCACAATTAGCGCCCTTACTGCTGCAAACCAAGTCCAAGGCCGACATCGTTGCCGAACAAGGGGTATTAAACGGGGAGTTTGCGTTATTGCCGGTTCAGCACACCTTCTTTGACTGGCCGTTAGCGCAGCCACATCACTGGAATCAGGCCTTTATGGTTCAGATCCCCGGCCATCTCCAAGCGGCACAGCTTGAGCAAGCCCTGATGGCCTTAACGGATCGGCATGATATGTTACGCGCCCGTTTTGTTGCCACCGAGCAGGGATATCACCAATGTTATTTCGCGGATATTTCAGCTTCACTGCCGCAGTTAAAACACGCAGATATCCGTCAGTGTGATACGGAAGCACTGCGTCAACAACTCACCCAGTGGCAAAGTGGGTTCGATTACCACAACGGGCCACTCTGGCAGGCTGCACACCTGACCGGCTATGCCGATGGCAGTGCGCAGTTATTTTTTGCCTTCCATCATCTGATTATTGATGCGGTGTCCTGGCGGATTATTGCCGAAGATATGCGTTTGCTCTTGCAGGGGATGGCACTGTCCGCGAAAACCAGCAGTTATCGCCAATGGGTAGCTGCGGTTCAGGAATATGCCCGACAACATCAACATGAAGTGCCTTACTGGCAACAGGTGCTGGCAGGCCATCACAGCAAACCGGCGCTGGACAGCCTCACACACCATCAGCTAGGTCTGTCGGCGGAAATGACCGATATTCTGCTGCATGAAGCGAATAAGGGTTATCACACGGAAATTAATGATCTGTTGCTGAGTGCGCTGACTGTGGCCTTACAGGAAACATTCGACCAATCCGCCAATCACATCATTCTGGAAAGCCACGGGCGGGAATCGATTGATAACACCATCGATGTCTCGGAAACCGTCGGTTGGTTTACAACACTTTATCCGGTTCGTCTCGAAAACCAGACAGATATAGTCGATACCCTAATTCATACCAAAGAGATGCTTCGCGCGGTGCCGAACAAAGGCATGGGTTACGGGGCATTAGAGCAGGCGGGTTATCTGGACGGTGATTTACCGTCTATCAGTTTCAACTATCTGGGGCAGTTAGGCTGTGCCAGCCGTCAAAACTGGTCAATCACTGACGATGATTGCGGAACGATGATAGCCAGCGAAAACGACCGTCATGTGTTGCTGGGCATTAATGGTGCCGTTCAAACCGGAAGGCTACGGTTTTATGTTGATTCCCGCCTGCCTCAGCCTAAGACAGCCCTGTTTATCCGGGCATTCGGGCAGGCACTCCATGACGTTATCTCTGTGGCACAAAAACAGGCGCAGGCGGGGGGGATCAAAACCGCCAGTGACTACGGTATCAAGGGACTTTCCGTCAAACACTTGCGCCACCTTCAACAACACTATCAGCTTGAAGCGTTGTCCCCCGCCACCAGCTTACAACAAGGATTTATTTACCATCATCTGGCTCAGCCACAGGATGATGCCTATCGCGTACAACTGCTGTTGGATTACCACACCGCCATTAATGTTGACGCCTATCAACAGGCCTGGGCACTGGCCTCACTGCGTTTCCCCATCCTCAGAACCGCCTTTGACTGGGCTGAAGACCTCTTACAAATCGTCATAATGGATGCCAGCATTAATGCGGCAAATTTCCAACACGAAGACATTACCCAGTTACCAGAAGAAGAAAAAAACAGGGCGATTGATACGCTTCAACAACATGATCTCACCCTACCATTTGATTTACGTCAGCCTGGGTTAGCGCGCTTTATCCTGATTAAACAACATCAACAGTTGGTTACCGTAGTTATCACCCTACACCACAGCATCATTGATGGCTGGAGCTACCCGATTTTATTGCAAACCGTCCATGACTATTACAACGCACTCGTACAGGGTCGCACGCCTGAAATCGTTGTAGATAATGCTTATCTGGCGACCCAGCAATATTACCGGGATCACCTGACCGAAACGGACCTTTATTGGTCTGAACGCAAAACGCAATGGCAGGGCGCGAATGATTTATCGGCGCTGTTAAGCCACCGGGTTGACTTAACCCGGATAAAAACGGTTAATAAAACAGCATGTCAGCAACTCATTGTGCAGGATAACGCGTATGAACAGCTGAAAAACACCTGTCGGGCACAAGGGATAACGCTGAATGTAGCTCTGCAATTTGCCTGGCATAAACTGTTGCACATTTATACCAGTGATGAACAGACGATAGTCGGCACTACTGTCTCTGGACGGGATATTCCCGTTACAGGGATCGAGTCCAGTGTCGGTCTGTATATCAATACGTTGCCGTTGGTTGTGCAGTGGAAACCAACCAGCAGCGTGGTCACTATTTTACAACATATCCAAAAAACTATCGCTGACCTCAATAGCTACAGTGCCGTCTCTCTCTCTGGCCTGCAATCTGACGGAAAACGGTTATTCCAGAGCCTGCTGGTGTTTGAAAACTATCCTGTGCCGGTAGCAGACGAAAACCAGACCGGCATCGAACAGACACTGACATTCCGCCGTGTGGTGGAAAAAGTGGATTATCCGTTGTCGTTGATCGCCTATGAGCAAGGTAACCAGTTCATCATCAGATTTAATTACGGTGAAGACTGG
>NZ_CAWNQF010000097.1:0-5084 GCF_963876465.1 Xenorhabdus sp. KK7.4 | reverse complement strand
TTCCGCCGTGTGGTGGAAAAAGTGGATTATCCGTTGTCGTTGATCGCCTATGAGCAAGGTAACCAGTTCATCATCAGATTTAATTACGGTGAAGACTGGTTGACTGGTGAACAGGCTCAACGATTACTGAGCCAGCTTGAACGTATTCTGCATGCGCTGGCCTGTCATCCGGAACAACCTCATACCACCATCACCTGTCTCAGTGAGGCAGAGCGCCATACTTTGCTACACAGCTGGAACCAGACCGATGCGCCTTATCCGCAGGATAAAACCCTGCCACAGTTGTTTGAAGCGCAGGCAGCCCAACACCCTGATGCCATTGCCGTGGAATTTGAAGAACAGGTATTGAGCTATGGGGAACTTAACTGCCGCGCCAATCGTTTGGCTCATTACCTGATGACGCAGGGGGTAGGCCCTGACGAACGTGTTGCCATTTGTGTTGAACGCAGCCCGGAAATGGTAGTGGGCTTACTCGCCATTCTTAAAGCGGGCGGCGCTTATGTGCCACTCGATCCCGCCCATCCAGATGAGCGGTTGGCTCACATGCTGGAAGATTCGGCCCCCGTGGTTTTACTCACCCAATCGACTCTCGCACATGTTTTTGATGCTGCGCTACCCTCTGTCAGCTATATGACGGTATTACTCGATAAACAGGCTGTTTATCTCACCGAACAGCCGGATCATAACCCGGATGTACAAGCACTGGCACCACACCATCTGGCCTATGTGATCTACACCTCCGGCTCCACTGGCTTACCCAAAGGGGTGGAAATGCCACAGTCAGCCTTATCAAACCTGCTGCACTGGCATCACTATGCGCCTGAACATCCCACGACAACAGGTAAAACCCTGCAATTTGCAGCACTGGGCTTTGATGTCGCTTTTCAGGAAATCTTTACCACGCTGTGTGAAGGCGGTTGTTTGGTGCTGATTAATGAAGCCCTACGCCGGGAGCCGCAACAGATTCTTAAACTGGTTCAGCAACAACAGATTGAGCGAGTCTTTCTGCCTTATGTTGCTCTTCAGCATTTTGCCGATGCCGTTAACCTCAATGCAGAAGATGATCTTTCCTGCCTGAAGCATATTATTACGGCCGGTGAACAATTGCGTATCACCCCCGCCATTCAGCATCTGATGCAACGTGCTGGTCATTGCCGGTTACATAACCACTACGGCCCGACAGAAAGCCACGCTGCGACGTCATACACGCTGGACAACGAGACAGAGTACTGGCCGACATTACCGCCGATCGGACGCCCGATCGCCAATACGCAAATCTATATTCTTGATCCGTATGGTCGTCTGGTGCCTTTCGGTGTCGCAGGCGAAATTTATATCGCGGGTCAAGGCGTTGCCCGTGGCTATCTCAATCGTCCTGAATTAACGGCTGAACGTTTTCTGAGCTGCCCGTTCTCTAACGAGCCGGGAGCACGCATGTACAAAACCGGTGATTTGGGTCGTTGGCTGCCGGACGGCAATATTGACTATCTGGGGCGCAATGATTTTCAAGTTAAAATTCGGGGTTTCCGGATTGAACTGGGCGAAATTGAGAATGCGTTAGCGACACATCCGCAGATCAAACAGGCCGTCGTGATTGATCGTGAGCATAGCGGGCATAAAGTCTTAGCCGCCTATCTGGTTGTTGAGGATGCGGTATCCGATGACATGCTGCTGGCGCACTTATCTGATCGCCTGCCGGACTATATGCTGCCTGCCAGTTTTACTTTTATGGACGCTATTCCGCTCACACTAAACGGTAAAGTCAACCGCAGAGCCTTGCCCGAGCCGGTTTTCGGTAACAGAGACAGCTATGTCGCGCCCCGCAATACACTGGAAACCCAGCTTTGCGCAATTTGGCAGGATGTTTTAGGGCTGGAACGGGTCGGTACTAACGATAATTTCTTCCGTATCGGCGGTAATTCCCTGACCGCCATTAAGCTGATTGCCGCCATTCGCCGTACCCTGTCTACGGATATTTCATTGGCACAATTGTTTGAACTGAAAACCATTGCGGGTTTAGTGACTCAGATAGAAGCTCAAATTTGTATCGTTATCCCACATCGAACACAAAAGCGTTATCCCTTATCGTTTGCGCAGGAGCGGATGCTGTTTATCGAGCAATATGAGCAGGGTTCCGATGTTTACCATATCCCGTATCTGGTTCAGTTGGCTCAGGAGGCTTCCCTGCCTGTACTGGAAACCGCTATTAACCGATTAGCGGAACGTCATGCGGTGCTGAGCACCGTGTATCGCAGTGATGATCACGATCAGATGTATCAGCAGGCACTGGAGACACATTTCGTGATCCCGTCTCAAATTTGTGACGACAGGGCGACGCTACTGGCTAACGTCCGCAGCGAAATCGCGACCCCCTTTGATTTAGCCACCGAACCGAGCCTGCGCCTGCGGCATTATCAGGTCGCAGACCGTCACTATTTATTACTGTTATGGCACCATATCGCAATGGATGGCTGGTCCATTGATATCTTTATGGCGGAGCTGGCGGAGGTTTACCACGCGCTGCAAGCAGGCCGAGACAGTCAGCTCCCTGAGTTAGAGATTACCTACGGCGATTACGCGGCCTGGCAACGGGATTATTTACAGGGGGATATCCGCGAACAACAACTGGCTTACTGGCAACAGACGCTGGCGGGCTATGAATCGCTGGCCCTGCCCACCGATCACCCCCGGCCAGCACAGGTCAATTATCAGGGATGGGATATTAATTTTACGCTGGACGCACAGCTGTCTGAACAGCTACGGACACTGGCAAGAACGCAGGAAACCACCCTGTATACCGTGCTGCTCAGTGCATTTTACGTCACGCTGGCAAAATTATCCGGACAGAACGATATCGTTATCGGCACGCCGACCGATAACCGCCACCATGCGCAAACGCTGCCCCTGTTAGGCATGTTTGTTAATTCACTGGCGTTAAGGGCACAGCTACAACACACCGATGGCGTGACCGCGCTGATTGCACAGGTACACAAACTGATTATCGGCGCCAAAGCCCATCAGGATATGCCGTTTGAGCAACTGATTGAAGCCCTGAACATTGAGCGGGATACCGCCCGTCATCCGCTATTTCAGGTGATGTTCAGCGTGCAGGCTTTCGGTGAAAACCCGTCAGACGGCAATCTGCCGTTTAGCCCGGTCGCACTGGATGAAACGTTATACAGCCCGGCTAAGTTTGATCTGAGCCTGTTTTTGTCCTATGGCAAAACAACGATTACCGGTTGCCTTAATTACGCCCTAAGCCTGTTTAACAACATCAGCATTACCCGTATCGCAGAGAGTTACCAGCGGGTATTGAGCGCGTTTGTCGCCGACCAGCAACAACCGTTATCCAACATTGATATTTTATCAGCGCAGGAACGCCATACCTTATTGCACCGCTGGAATCAGACGGATGCGCCTTATCCGAAGGATAAAACCCTGCCCCAGTTGTTTGAAGCGCAGGCGGCTCAACGCCCGGATGCGATTGCAATTACCTTTGAAAACCAAAGCATCAGCTATGGTGAACTCAACCGCCGCGCCAACCGGCTGGCCCATCATCTGATTGCACTGGGCGTCAGGCCAGATAATCTCGTCGCCATTTGCCTTGAACGCAGTGCGGATATGGTGGTCGGGATACTGGCTATTCTCAAGGCGGGCGGGGCGTATCTGCCCCTCGATCCGGCTTATCCCGCCGAACGATTGAACTATATGCTGGATGATGCAACACCGGTGGCCTTACTGACGCAAACCACACTGGCAGATAAACTGACCTCGTCAGTCCCCACCGTGTGGCTGGATAACCCGACGCGAGGCTTTGACACGCAACCGGATACCAATCCGGATACACAAGCGCTGGGACTGACTTCAAATCATCTGGCTTACGTGATTTACACCTCCGGTTCCACCGGACAACCCAAAGGCGTGATGGTGGAGCACCGTAATATCCTGCGTCTGATCATCAACAATGGTTTTGCGGATATCGGCCCGGATGACTGCGTTGCCCATTGTGCCAATCCCGCCTTTGATGCTACCACCTGGGAAATCTGGTCGGCCCTGTTAAATGGCAGTTGTCTGCATATTGTGCCTCAGACGGTAGTGCTCGAACCCACCGATTGTCGTGAGGCACTAATCAGGGGAAAAGTAACCGCATTATGGTTAACTGCCGGTTTATTTAATGAATACCTTGATACATTACAGCCTGTGTTCGGACAGCTCCGCTACCTGCTGGTCGGGGGCGATGCCCTCAACCCGCAGAAGATAAAACAGGTGTTGTCGGCAGACCATCCGCCTGCTCATTTAATTAACGGCTATGGCCCGACGGAATCCACCACATTTGCCACGACCTATGCGATCACCGCGCCGGTTGATAGCATGCAGTCGATCCCGATTGGCCGTCCTATCGCCAATACCCGGATTTACCTGCTTGACGCCCATCAACACCCAGTACCAATGGGGGCACCGGGTGAAATTTATATCAGTGGCGAGGGCGTGGCACGAGGTTATCTGAACCAACCCGCACTGACCGCCGAACGTTTCCTCACCGATCCGTTCTCTGCCGAGCCGGGCACTCGCATGTACAAAACCGGTGATTTAGGTCGCTGGCTGCCCGATGGCAATATCGACTATCTGGGGCGCAATGACTCTCAGGTTAAAATCCGCGGCTTCCGTATTGAACTGGGGGAAATTGAAAGTGCCCTTGCGGCGCATCCTCAGGTTAAACAGGCTATCGTGATTGACCGTGAGCATAGCGGGCATAAAGTTTTGGCTGCTTATCTGGTTGTTGAGGATGCTGTTTCCGATGACATGCTGCTGGCGCACTTATCTGATCGTCTGCCGGACTATATGCTGCCTGCCAGCTTTACCTTTATGGAGGCTATTCCGTTGACTCTAAACGGCAAGGTAAATCGTCAGGCATTACCAGAACCTATTTTCGGTAACAGAGACAGTTATGTCGCGCCCCGCAATGTGCTGGAAACTCAGCTTTGCGCGATTTGGCAGGATGTTTTAGCACTGGAACAGGTCGGTATTGACGATAACTTTTTCCGTATCGGCGGTAATTCCCTGACCGCCATTAAGTTGATCGC
>NZ_CAWNQF010000096.1:0-14865 GCF_963876465.1 Xenorhabdus sp. KK7.4 | reverse complement strand
GTCCATGGCCTGTTCCTCCCCGGAGTCGTTTTAGGCTTTCACCAAAACTTTGCTCGTGGAACAGGCCTCTCGTCAATTTCTTATCCAGAATTCAGGTTAAACTAGATTGTGGGAACCTTCGACTTTACGTACCCAATCGCCCTTACCGTAAATCAACACATATTTCATGGCGTATTCGGGCAGGCCGGAAACCCCGGTTTGCTCCACAATCTGAGCGTTATACCAATAACCTTTGTCCTGTACGTCATGCCAGGCCAAATCATCCCCGGAAGCATCAGCAACGGCGAGTTTCTGCACGTCTGTTAAGGTTTTGCCCGGTAAGATAGTGCCATTATTGAGTGCCTTGGTGACAGCGCCTGCAATGATAGTCATAGCACGGGCTTCGCCGTCTTTGTTCGCCGGAATACCGCGTGTGGCCATCAACAGATTGAACCATTGCTGGGTAATATGGGCTTTCAACCACTGTTCGTTAGCATGAACGCTCATATCCAGCGGATTGGAGGACGAACCACACAAGAAGCCGCGTTGGTAGAATCGAATTTGTGACCCCGCCACAGCCGTTTCGCCGTAGTAGTTAACACGCAGCTTATCAAACCGGTCAGCATCCAGATCGGCGCTGATTTGAGAAGGGAAAGTCACCCCAAACTGGCGGTACATGTAGTTGGTGGTCGCGTTATTTCGGTCATAATCAGTGGCGGCCATGATCGCCATCGGTAATGCCTGCACAAAAACGTGCTCGTCCGTTTTCAGGTTCAATCCGGTCGATGCCGTACCGACCAGTGCGGCACTCCAGTCTTCCGCTTTCTCTGCCGTGACCGACACATGCAACTGGTATTTGACATTCTCCCCGGCCACATACTCTGCCAGTTCAACCGCTTGCGGCAGAGCCATCTCCGTTAAAAAGGTCGCACTACCGAACGAATCAGAAATTTTCTCAGCGGCAATGAAAGCCGCCAGTGGCGATTGTGCAGCATTGCCTGCCGAACGGTTGCCGGATGAAAGCCCCATCGCATCCGCCAGTACCGAATAGGTCACGTTGATCTCGGCTTTCTCCTGCACCCCGCCATTTAAGACAAAAGCACTGTCCATTGCGTTAAAGGTCAGGTAAGCATTGGCAAATTGCGGGGCTTTCTCCGCGTTCAGTTTGGCTTGTACCGCAGAAGCAATATCGGCATAGGAAGTCGCTTTCGATAAGTCAATATCAGTGAAGGTTTTCATGACACTGCCAATCGTCACAGTAAAAGTGCCATCAACCAGTGCTTTCAGTTCATCAAGGACAGCGGCTTTGCTACCATAAATCGCCGGTGTCCGGCCTATCGGCTCATAAGCGGCAATCTGTAACTCTTTCGGCTTACTGACAGGCGCAGGGCTCACGTAACTGAAATACTGTCGGGCAAACCTGGCCTCTGGCGAGTCGCTCCCCAGCAGGGCGTCAATTTGACCGGAAGCAAACTCTAACACTTTGCCTGCCGGAATTTTCGGGTTGGTTGAAAACAAGCGTCCCGTCAGTTTGCGCATGGGTACGCTGGATGCACCGATCACCGCACTGGCGATATCGACGTATCGGGTTTGTTTTATCGGCATAAAGTCACCTTAGATTCGATAAATATCGGGAAACAGCACATTGACCGTGGCTGTGTTGGGTTTGATGTTGCGTGAATGGGTGATAGTGATATCAAACGAGGGTGACAACTCGTAGTTGCCCTGATCGTTAATCAGAAATGGCATCCGTAAATTACCTGCGCGTTGGATGCCAATCCCTTGCTTGCGCAGTGTCTCCACAAAGGGTAGCGAGTTCATGATCATGCGCACGGTGGCAGTCATATCACCCGCAGTGTACTGTTCAAAACTCCCTACGCCCTGCACCTGTAGCGTTTTCTCCACAATCTGGATTTCACGATGGTTGGCGTTGCGATCGGCGCAATGATAATTTCTCCCTTGCCAGCCGTGAGCGCTCTCACTGATAGGAAAAAACATCACAAAGCGGTTCTCTCGTCCTTGTTTGGTCGATTGAAAACCTGCGACGACAGGCACAGCAATACCCGCCTCATTTAACTGCTTCAACAGTTGTGCGCGCAGGGCAATATAAACGTCATTATCCGTCATACTCACCGGCCTCAATGCAGACAATCGACAGCCAGCCGTCCTGTGCATACCAGTCGGCATCACCCATCACATCGTAGCGACGCCCGGCAAAAACCAGAAAATCCGGCGACTGGTCCCGCTGGATATGGCGGATATCGTGCGTGGTGTAGAATTTACGGTAGACTTTCGCTGTATCCAGCCCCATGTCCTGCCCATCCTGCGTATCGATGGCCTGCCAGCTTCCGCGAATGGCTATCGGATCATGATAGGTGTTTTGCCACTGACCTAATTCATCCAGCTCACGCGATCGGAAGCGATACCACTGTACGGTTTGTTGCGGGATATAGCGCGAGGCAATGCGCTGTAAATTGCCGAACATGATTATTTGTCCTCCACACTGAACGTGACGGATTGCAGCATCAGGCCGCTGTCCACCAATGGCTTATGGGTTGCTTTGCCTTTGCTGTGACGGCTTGCCCGTGCTTTCACGGTGCTGTCTTTCAGTGGCGGCGTAGTCACAGCTTGGATAGCAAGCTGAATATCACCGACTGCAACACCACCCATCTGGCTCAGACCATCGGAGACTGAGAGAGTGTCGTCAATAGAAGCTTTAGCGGCACGAAGCATCAAATCAGCATATCTGGCCTGATTATCCTGCATCGCCGGGCGCATAAAAGGGCGCGGGGGAATATTGTTTGCCAGATGACCCAGTTCCTGAATCGCAGCCACATACGCAATCGGTGTGCCGTCAGGGTATTTTGTGTGTTCAAAAAAGCCGACTTTAAGCTGCTTCTTGCCCAGCTCGTCATACACCTGCTTGAGCCGGGTCAGTTTCGGGCTCATCGCCATACTCGCCCCCGATTTGGGAAACGCCCACCCACACCGCGAAAGGCCGATCGTTCGCCCCGACCACCCACATACATCGGAGCACGCCCACAACGATTGAGTAACGCCAGATATTGCTGACCAAAAGGCGTCAGGTTAAACCAGTGCGAGGTATTCGAACCCACAGGTGGTGCGGTAAAGCTGACATTGACACTACCCATGGTCGCGGCAGTGACAACGCCTGTTGGCGATTCACCCTGTGCCATTAACTGGCGCAGTTGCAGCATATGCGCCACCACCAGAATCCACAGTTCGTCAGTACAAACACCCCGGCACGGTGAAAAGTAATGCCGGGCGGATTGGGCGATGATTTCGATATCCTCATCGGGTTGAGCATCAAACTGCGGATACAACACCCGAAACGCTTTCAGGGGAAATGTATCCGTGGCCATTATTTACCCTTACCTTTATTGGCCTTCGGCGTATCTTTACCCTCAGCTTCCAATGATTCCGGCGTATCCGGGGCTGACTGGTCGCTGGCCTCCATATTAGTGGCCACTTTTTCGGGATCGGCCTCGCGGCTTTCGACAGTGATAAAACCATTTTCCTTATGCAGCCTGAAAACAGGGTTGTCTTTAAGCTGGGCATACTGTTCGACACTGACTTCAGTCACACGCCCGCGTGGGGTGTGCATCGCCCGGGTCATGATATTGGCCTGCCCGTGAATAAACACTGCACCGTCACGCACGGTATAGTTCTGGTCGTTGGACAGGGTGCAATAGATATAGAGAGATTGAGACATGAAGAAACTCCTGCCTTGAAAAATAAACAAAGTGCCCTCAGCAGAGGGCTGAGATTAAATGCCGGTTAAGCGGGTGATCGCCCACGGACGGGTCACAAAAATACCGGCAGTGGCGTTGGTTGCATCTTCCAGATAGCCCTTGATGCCATTTTCAGAACCCAACAATTGGTATTTCACCGGCACAACTTGCAGGAGGGTGGCATTAGTGGCGGTTGAACCATCATCCACACTGTCAGCGAACAGATAAGTGATATCTCCCCCGCCGTTAGCTCCGACAAATTCTGGCGAAAAGATAAAACGCAGGTTTGGGTAGTTTTCCTTCGCCCATTGTCTGACCGTTTCCCCTTGCGCCACCGGATTCGCTTTACTCAGCACTGAACGGAAGCCCAGTGGTAAAACCATTGTCATCGAATCGCTGTCTTTAATGCGGCCTCCGGACGATTTTTCGAGCCGGTCGAACAGGGTATTCATATCCCCGGTCACTTCGGCAAACGTAGCCTGCAACCACGGTTGCTTCGCCGTCTCATACGCGGGCAGGTTAGGATCATTCAGCAAACCAAAAACGCGGGTCTGCGGACTGTTAAAGCCGTAGTAGCCCACGCGTTCACGGGATTGCTCCAGTGATTCAGTAGCAGCATGACGTTTTTCTGCTGCCGTTTCAAAACCGGCGGCTGACTGGCGAGCCTCTTCCAGCTTACCGACCTGAAAACCCTGTTCAAAACGGACAATGCCACGGTGTTCCAAATCCTGTACATAGGAGGCCAGCGGGATATTAGTATGATCACCATACAGCTCGGCCTTACCCGTCGGCGTGGCAACATTCAGAATAATTTCTTCATCGTGCCACTCACCGGCGGTCATGACACCCGTGATCTCATCCAGAATACGGATACGGGTGGCAGTACGGATCAATCCTGGCAGTACATGCTGTAACATATGACGCTGAATAAAACCGCCGCTCATCGCCGGACCAGTTAGCGCCGAGTCCATTGCCGATAGCCCGCCAAAACCAATTTGTGCCAGTTCGCTATAGGTCCACTTCTGGTCTGCTGTGATATGTAACGGCCCTCGCTGACTGATTTCGCGCCCGGACAAATGAAACTTTTCTTTACTGACAGCCATTAGTGACCTCCCTGCGCTGCAACGGGATAAGGAATTTCAGTCAGGCGAACCACACACAGATCGGGTGTTTCTGCTGACTCCACATGACGGGAGACAAAGCCAATCACCCGGTCATTAGCGGTTATTGGTTCTTTGGCAGACAGTTTGCCGTCAATGTCAAACACCACTGGCGCATTGATACGCGCAACACCCGTTTCAAGCTGAGTGTACACCTCGCCCATTGTCAGGAATTCGCCGGTGGTGCCGTTTAGAGCATATTCCGCCCCGATACGATAGGCTTTTGGGTTGATCATAATCCCGGCAAAAGCGCCATCACCCCCCACACGCACCGTTTCGGCATGGTTATCTTTATAGGTGTAGGCCAGCCCGAACCCATTCTTGGTTTCATCCGCCGAGGACAGAACAGCCGCCGTCACTCGCACTGGGCCTTCGTGTGAAATTTCACCGACAACGCCCGATATCAGGCCGTTGGCGACACTTTTTGGTATAGCCATTATGCTTTGCTCCATTTGTCTTTGATGGATTGTTGGCTGATTGCCGCATCCGTTGTTGAGGTGTTTTTTTGCGAGTCAGGCACACGCCCGTGCATCCACGCATCCAGTGCGATCACTTCCTGCCCTTTCTGACAGGGAATACCGAGATGTTTGACACCGTATTCCGCGACACCCTGCTTGGTCATGCTGCTGTGGTCAAATACGCCGACAAACGGTGTGAGTTTGTGCACCAGCGTGTCACGGCCTGCCAGTTGTTTAATCAGATCGCCCGTGTCATAGGTGGGTTTCGCTTTCTCCAGCTTATTGACCTTGCGTTTCAGGCGAGAAATATCATCCATTGCCTGTATGCCCCGGCGAACTCGTTTGATGCGGCGATTCAGACTATCGGTCGTGGCCTGATCCAGATGCTCTTTGGCTTCTTCAATCGCCTGCTCTGCCGCTTCAATAGCAACTTCGGCATTTTCCACTGCTTCGGGATCGCCGGATTCGGCAGCTTCTGCGGCAGTTTCCGCTTCTTCGACGGCATCCTCCACTTTCTCTTCCGCTTCGTCCTGCGAAGGTTTATCGGGATCGTCATCACTCGTGTCTTTTTTATCCGGGTCATCATCTCCTGTTGGTGTTGATTGCCCGGACAGCGCAGCTCCAATCATCGCCTGCAACTGCTCGACCTGTTCCGGCGTGAAACCGTTATCGGTCGTGTTCTCTTTCTTGTCTTGTTCTTCAGTAGCCATACTGATTAACTCCTTGGTATCAATAGTGATAACGTGATCTTGCACCGCAACATCGGGGCCGGTTCGCCCTTCTGCCACCAGCGCTAAGTGATTGGCGCGGATATCGCGTTGAATGGCATCATAGTGTTCGCCATCAAACGTGCCGGGGGTGAAGTCGTAGCGGCAGCGATAACCCGGTGAAAGTTCAATCTTGCCGCTGGCAATCTGACTGAGTGCCGAATTGGATAAGATCTTGATATTGCCTTTGAGATACGGGTAATCGAAATAGACGTTCTCGCCAATCACGCCCTCAATCCCTTTCTGCTCGGCAGGTGTGGCTTCCCGGCCTAACATCTCGTGCTCATCCACAAACGGCATTAACCGGAATGAATTGATAGTCGCCGCGCTTTCCAGTTCTTCAGGGGGACGCAGTACCCGGTAAATCTGATCTGCCACCGGCGCACCAATTTCCACCCCCAGATAATCAAAAACCCCCACTTTCGAGATGGGGTTATCTTTCACTTCCAGCCAGCCGTTTAGGTCATAAGTACGTTTACTCATGTCATGGGTTCTCTCCAAAATCGACAACCGGTGTCCAGAAGCATTTGCAGTTCGGTAGCTCGCCCGGTAATCCGCGCTGACCTGTCCGGTCATCGATAATCGGCGGGTTATCCAGCTCGAACACCTGACCATCTAACTTTTGATGCAGTTTGCGTGGTTCAGCACTGCCGCCGGAGTGATGCCAGACTGCTTTGCGAATGCCTGCCGACTTCATGCGTTCATAATTAGCCGCCGTCGTGATCTTGCGGGTTTGATCAACCGCGATAAACTGCGCCCGTTTTTCGGTCACGCTACCAATCGCTCTGATTTCCTCCAGTAAGGTCTTTGCACCCTCACCCGCTTGGCTGATAGAACGTAATGCCGCACTTTCAATGCGAAAGTGAAACTGTTGCGGTATGGATTTAATCAGGGCGACATTTTCAGCGGTGGCAGCGGTGAGACGATCTTGCATCTCTGCCGGGCGTTCAGGGGTTTTAATGGTCAGGCCACCAGAAAGTTGTTTGAGTGAATCATCCAGATTGCGCTTGGCGTTGAGATCGGTCTGACTGACAAACTGATCTGCCATCTCTGCGGCTTTGCGGTTAAAGATACTGTCCCAGCGGCGTTTTAATTTGTTGAGCCAAATACGCGTCTGGCTGGCAATGCTGGCATCCATCGTTACCGATTCAGCATCATCCTGTAATTGGGTTAATACCTGTTCGTAATCTTTGAGCATCCGTTTGATTAGTCGTGACAAGTCACGCTGATAACGGTCAGTTGCTGCCGCCGAATAATGCAGGGGCTTGCCCTTCATGACTGCTTGTCGCGCCGCTGCCCACTGTTCCCGGCTCTTCTTCAGGCGGAGTTTCTTCGCCATACGCATCCTCGTTAATCTGTAAGCCGAAGTAACTGGATTCTTTATCCGCCGCCAGTTTCTGGCGGATATCATGACCATCTACCGCCCCCACGTTGGCATAGTTAACCGCCGTCTGGGAGTTTTTCAGCTCAATATCGGCATATTCAGCCGCTGTCGGGCTGTCCAGTGGTCGCCATGAAATACTGATGTCCACAATCGGCAAACTTTCACTGCGTAACAGGATTTCATAATGACGCTGGAGTAAATCTTCCAAATCGTTGGCCTGAATACTCTCCAGCTCTTCGCGGTAGGCTGCTTCTTCATACTCGCCACTAGAATTAAAGCCTTTGGGCGTGGTACCCAATAATTTAGTGGCAGGTACATTGGCAGCCGCGGCGACAAGCTGATATTGCGTCATAATGGTGGCATCTAAGTCAGCCAATGACGTATCAAACTGCTGAACAGTGTCTGAATTGCTGGTGATCTGCACACCGTAGTTATCCCGCATCAGCGCGAAATATTCGATATTCTCCGCAATCACGCCCTTATCCGCATTTTCTGCATCTGCCATACCGAGTGTTAATAATCGCTTAGTCATGGCTAACTGCGGCGCTTCATTGGCGGTGCGCTCAGAGGCGTACACCCGCTCGTAGACGCGCTCTGGTACAGAGACACCAAAATAGTTGTACATTGGCTTGAGTACGTTCGGTACGGGGAACGGCACAAACTTCACCAGATGGGATTTATGATAACGCCGTCCACCGATGCGGTAATAAGTCGGCTCGTAGAAATGCAGTGAGGCCGGATCTTGCACGTTATCGACTGTCAGTTCGGGTGTTACCCATTGTGGATCAATCTGCTTAATTCCCTTATACGAACCCGGCGCAACACCATCGGGATTAAAGGGATTTTCATAGAACTCTTTCGGGTTGGGTGTTTCCACCACAAATAGGGCAATGCGTCCCCCGTATACGCGCCCGAAATGCACCAGCTCTTTCATCGCCTGATGAATACGATATTTTTTATCGCGTTTTTTCAGTCGCTCAATAATGGTGCTATCTTCGCAATCAATTTCGTAACTCTGGCGAATGGCATCACGGGCAGGCATATTGCAAGCTTTATCCACCAGCCAATGCTTGGCAATCACCGCACACAAGTTATTGCCGATAAACAACTGGTTGGCATACCACGCAGCTTGGGCTTCCGATACGCCATACAAACTGCCTGCTTTAAATGAGGGGATCGAGCCATCCACCGAGTCCATCGCCACGCCGGTCATTGTAGGCTGTGGCAATTCCAATCCTTTAAAGCCGTTATCTTTAGCAAGCGAGGGGTATAAATCGGTGGAAAATGCTGAACGTTGAACCGGCGGTGCTGTAGGCCTTCGTTTTGAAAACGGCCACATAAACATTACCTCTTGGTTGTAAAGAAACTGCCTTTTTTCTGGTACAAATCGCGTAGGGCCTGCGTCATACAGTCCACCACATCATCATGCGCCCCTACTGGGAAAGTGGTAATTTCGTTAACAGCATCGACCACCCACGGTGCAATATCTTTATGCGGTAGAAAAATATTACCGGCTTCCCATTCCGCCGTTACTGCATGAGCACGAGCAACTTTACTGCCATCCGGTTCAATCGGTATCAATCCTGAAACAATACTTCGAAGTGAATCCATGACAGCTGGGCCATTGGCTTTATCTTCCACCAGCTTACGGCGGCCTTGTGGGAATTTCTCCGCCAGTTTTTGTACGGCTTTCAGGGTTTCGGTAAAGGTCATTCGGGCGCGGATTTGATACAACAGATAGGCATTTGCGCCCTTTTTTCCCCAGACCTGTCCAACCACATAGTCCGTCCCCTCACCATCTTTGAAAGTCATATCCCAGCTGTGGATCACCTTGTCGAATTTCTCCGGCAAGTCTTTCGGTAGGTAGTAATTCACCCAGTCTTCTTTAAAGATTGTGCCGCCAGACGGCTTCGGCGACTGCTGATACATGGCTGACCAGAAGTAATCCCCCAGAATGGCTTTGGTATCGAGCAGTTTTTCAATAGGATGCAACTCAGGCACTAAGGCTTCACCCTGTTCATTAATAGCCGGGAACGCCAGCACTTTGGCTTTCTGGCTGATTTCAATCACCTTACCGGACAAATCATCGGTCGCCCAGCGTGTGGCCATAATGATCTCGCCGCTGTTTTTTGACAGGCGGGTTTTGAAGGTAGAAACGTACCAGTTCCAGATGGCGTTCTTGGTGGTTGCGCTCAGAGCCTCTTTCGAGTTCTTAATCGGGTCGTCGATAATACCCAAATCCACTTTCTTCCCCGTGAGTGGTCCACCGACCCCGGCAGCAATGTAAGAACCTTTGTTACCCATGATTTCGAAGGTGTCGCTGTTTCGCTTCGCCATCGTTTCAATCGTTACTACCCGTTTGGGGTTCAGTGAAGACGCAGGGAATAAGTGCTGGTATTCCTCACTCATCATGATACGTTGTACATCACGGTTCATGTCCGAGGCTAAATCTTTGCCGTAGGACAATCCGGCAACCCGTTTATCCGGGTATTTACCAAAGAAGTAAGCCGGGAGGTAACGCGAAACAATATCTGATTTACCATGCTGTGGCGGCGCACCCAGAATCAGTATCGGACGCTTTCCATCCATCATATCCAGCAGGAATTCATCTAAGGCCGCACAAACCTGACGTGAAAAATCACTGGTGATATATTCCGGATTTATATACTGAATGAACTCATGCAGACTGCGCCGGGCAATCTCTCTTTCGATAGCCTCATCCAACATTGCATTATCGATATCCATGTCAGTGCCCAAAGTGAGAAAAATACGCGGTTCGCGCCAAAATCACGGTGAAATGATTTTCACGTTTTTGATAACAAATCAGCAACAAATAAAAGCCCAAAAATCAGGCAGAAGAGTGAAACTTTTCCCCGTTTAAGGTGACATTTTGATTGAGTTGGAAAGCGGCGATTCCTGAAATGTCCATTATGTTAAATAGGGCTATTTTTCCCGATTTTTTCTCAGTTTCAGCAACTGTTCAAAAGTCAGGTGACTGAGGTCGATTGGGTTCGGTGTCATCGAGCCATCGCTAGAACTTAAATCGACTTTCTTCGCTGATTCCCAGCCGAGCAGTTCCGCCAGTTGCTTGATAGCAGATTTCGGGTCATGGAGTTTTAATTTGATACCATCTTTGCCCGTGGTCAGTTCAGAAACGGCGCTGAGTGCTGCCGGATTCTGTAGGGCTGAATCTTTGAATTGCCATGTTGCTTGAAAGACTGGCTTTCCCTCGTCGTCTTCGCCTATCTGACTGTTACGGAAGTCGGCGATATCGTGAATAGATACCCGTCCCATTGCAGATAACCGCTCTAACGCTTCCTGACGGCTCATAACCGCCTCAGAAACTGCTTCTTGGTTCATGGCATCGAGAAATGATTTAACGTTAAGATTTGTTAAGATTTCAGATGCCGTTGCGCGAGCAGATTCATCTGTCTTTGCCTTCCCTCCTGCCTTGCGATAGGCATCTGTTTGATTCAGTCCTTTTAAGATACCTAAGACGAATTTCTGCTGAAGTTTCGTTAAAGCATCAAAGAGAACTTTTTGTTCATCAGTGAACGTGGATTTCTTTTGTGCCATTACTACACCTTCTCATATAACAAAAAACCCTCCGTAGAGGGCTTATTTGTTAAATAATTCAATAAAATTTATTCTTTAATGGCAATACTTGAAACGATTTCTTCAATCAACTTAGCATGTTCAGGATTAGCTTGATGTCTTTGTATATTAAAAGTGCACTCATCTGGATTTTTTTCAGAGTAATAAACATTACAAATAACCCCTGAACTCAAAGTGAATTGTATCCCATATTGAATAGGTTTTTCTACTGCATGATAAGGCGGATATTTTAAATACTGAACAATTTGGAGTAAATCTACTCTTTTTATTTTCATGAGATACCTGTCCATATCTTTACATTGCTGCTATACAAATGTCTTTCAAGTTATTTTTGCCCTTAAGATGCAACCTGAAATCTATCTATAGATATGTGCGGTATCGTAAAAACCAAGTAGCTAAGAAAAATTTATTTAAAATCTTCATTGATCGCACTCTTATTACTAACACACGATTGTTCATATCTATGCTTCAACTGAATTTCTATCGCCTCTTGGAAAGTAGTATCACGCCAATGAGTAGATATCACGTCTTCGTCACTGAACCGGATTCGGTATCGCCGCATTTTTACTTCAACCTGAATAATCGGGATACCAGTGAACTTGCTCGGCCTAAATCGAAAACGGCCGGTTAATCCTGTTTCTACATTTCGATATGGTGGAGTAGACATTAATGTAAACACTCAGTTTTGATATAGTCTTGCAAATACTTAGTTTGCTGCCCGTTCTCCGCCATCATTCGGAGGAGATAGTAATAATCTTGTTTAGCTGGTTCGGTAAGTTGTGGGATTCCTGCATCGCCCATGCTGCCGGAGGCAGTGGTTTCTGACACGGGACAGGTGGCTTGGATGCGCAACTTGCGACGACCAGCGGCAACATCAGCCCGAAGAGTGTCAATTTCAGTCTTAGCATTGGCGAGTTCCTGAGTGTGTTTAGTATCTAACTCATGCAGCATGTTAATGTGCGTGTTTTGATAGTTGAGGGTGTCGGTCAATTGCTGGATTTCAGTTATCTGGTCGCTATTGATATCGAGCTGCTTCTTGTACCCAGAACGGTATAAGAAGGCTGTAGATGAAGCAATAATCAACGCGATAATAGTGCCGCTGGTGAAATTGAGTTTCATGATAAAAACATCTGACGTTCAGATGCTCTGCGATTATCTAGCCCTCGCATGACCTTACCTGCCGCTTTATTCCATCGAGGGAATTCTGCCGCAGCACCAATGTAATCGCCTTGGTTAAGTTTCCGTAATAAAGTGGATCCTGAAAAATTACCGTTGCCACAATTGAAGATAAACGAGCACAGTGCATCGAACTGACCTTGATTCAAAGGAACTCTAACTAATTGCTTTAAGGTGGCATATATAGATTGGAGATCATCATGCAGAAATACTTCAGCCTGCTGCTCTGTGATCATATCGCCTTTTTTAACCCCTTTTGTATGACCATAGCCAATTGTCCACGGGATACCACCCGTTGCGGGGTCGGGATAGGCTTTCAGTTTCAGGCCTTCAAACTGCTTGATGCATTCCAGACCTTTAGTGCTGATTTCCATCAGAGGATGCTCCTGTTCTCTTCTCTGCCGCTTTACGCAGTAATTGACCAATAAAGTCCGTACCCAAGTAGCCAATCACCACACTACCGATGTAGGCCAAGTCAGGATTCAGACCAAACAGATTTAATACGTCACGAATAAACCAGGCAAACATGGCACACATAAAGGCATCGATTGACACCTTTAACCAGCCGCCACCGTGATAGCGACCGCGAAGAAATGCCATCGTTCCAGCGAGGATTGCTCCGATGCCTTGCTCTCTTATCGATATGAGCCAGTCTCCGAGGTGTACCCAGATATCAGGATTTTCTTTCATCTTCATATTTCCACCCCATTAGAACAATGGGCATCCATGGGGGTGAAATAGGTTCGCCCCTGAGAGTTGTAGTGAATAATTGCAGTGGCAGATTAGGTTAATAAACAGATAGCCACTTCTTGTTTTCGTCCCTCAAATAAGGGAGAAAAAACGGAAATAGGTGATAAAAAAGGCTACACCGAAGCGCAGCCTAACAATCAGAATGTAGTTTTGATTAGATTATTTCCATATGAAACAATAAGGCAGTGAATCGCCATCATTTTGTTGTTGCAACAGGCTACCTAATTTTTTGGCATCGTCATTACCGTACTCACCGATAAATTCGTATTCGTGCTTACCATATAAGTGGCTGTCGGTACTGCTACCCAATTGATAAGGTGTACCATCCACTGTTATCGTGAGGTTTTGCTTAAATAAATCCACCAACTTCTGATAACCGGTTTGATTGTTATCGGAAGAGACCCGGATAAAGATTTTCTGGTGTAACCCATCCCAGACGAGAAAAGCAAATGTTGTGATAGCGGTTTTATTCTGAAGGCCACTCAGCGTACCAAATGGGCCAAGATGTTCACCGGCAGGTTCAAACTCTGCATCAGCAAGATATCCCCACATCTGATCTTGGTTAGAAAAAGATCCCGTACCGACGACAAGATTAAAGCTCAGCATACAATCTGTCGGTTGTGGTTTTGAGCTGGGTTTCACCAGATGCCAGTCACACGCCATCAGATCATCAGGTGTCGGCTGCCACGGGAACCACTCGCCGTGTTTATTGCTCTTTTCAATATAAACAGGTTCATGAGATGTCAGGCGCATGTGTTCACCCGGTGCATCCCAATCACTGCGGTGTAATTTATTCCCCAAATACACTTGAATCATCGCCCATGGACAAGAGCCAACAGGCGCAGTGACTGTATCAATCTTATATTGTGCGGGAATAATTTTGCATTGCTTTTCAGCGTTCAGATTTTCTGGCTTATTAACTTTAGACATAAACACCTCACTTAATTGTTAATTAATAAAGGTAATTTCATCCCGTGCCAAATAGACAGCTAATACTACTTAGGGCAGGTTTTTATCTCAATTGAATACCCTGTAACAGAACCAATACACACTAAAATGCGGCTACCTGTTCTAAAACCTGTCTATTTATCGAGTACATAATTCAGTGAGTTGTAAACTCAAAGTTTACTACTGGTAGAACATAACTCTCTGATCTCTTGCTCTGTCTGCTTAAACCGTTCTTCTTCCAGCTCAACGCCCAAAGCCCTGCGGTTCAGTTTCAGTGCCGCCTTCAGTGTCGCCCCGGACCCCATAAAGAAATCGGCAACCAGATCCCCTTCACGACTACTGGACTGAATAATATGTGCCATCAGGTCAGCGGGTTTTTCGCAGGGATGTTTGCCCGAATAATATTGGACGGGCGCAAATTGCCAGACATCGGTATAAGGCACGGCGGCGGTGACGGTGAACGAACGGCGCATTAAACCGTATTCCTGACGCAGTTCTTCATATTGGCGCGATAACGTCAGGTGAGATCCCACCAGTTCATCATAGGGTTTGTTCAGTTCACCACACTGGTGCTTTTCGTTAGCGATACGGTCAAATAATTCCTGCAGTTTTTGATAATCCACTTCATTGGGTAACTGCCATTGGCTATCGCTGAACCAGTGACTGGCCATCTGCTTTCCGGTAGCCTTGTGAATGTCTTTTGCCGTTACACCTAATGCTTTCCGGGCATCACGGAAATAATCGATCAGCGGCTTGAACACCGACTGTTTCAGTTCCCGGCATTGCTTGAAATAGCCATCGCCTTTGGGATGATAAGGTCCTTGATAATGCTCGGCAAAAATGATGCGTTCTGTAGCCGGGAAATACATTCTCAGG
>NZ_CAWNQF010000095.1:0-15948 GCF_963876465.1 Xenorhabdus sp. KK7.4 | reverse complement strand
ATCTCCACTGAATAATAAATGAGCAATTGTTAATGCTCGGTTAATGCACAAAACTAAACCCAATATTTCTTTACCCATTCCCTGAGTGGTTAAAGGAATACAGATAACTCATGCTGCCACTTCGTTCTCACCGCGTACCCTACGCACACGAACTGGCGGCATTTTTATTTGCGACTGTAGAGATATGGCTAGGGTTAATTTATATGCTGGACAAAAGTCATAAACTCCTTGTCTTTCAATATGTTGCTTGTGCGCAAGGGGCTGGACAAAACGACTTAACCATCTGTTTTTACATAACTCTTTTGTGCGCACCTCTTCAGGTGTATCGATACACCTTTGCGCCGGGTTATCGCCGTCTGTCGGTATTAGCTATGACATGTCTCCTTTTCATCGAGCGTACTGACTGAATCAAAAATAACCCATGCCCCTGAGAATAACAGGTCATTATCAGCAACATCCGCTGTAGGCAGGCAAAGTGATGTGACAGCCGGAGAGACGGCTTACATTGCCATCATGATTCACAGAGTAGTGATAGCTATGTAGTTAAATGACCAAAGTCCGATTATCGGACATTGCCCATATTTAGGGGGTGACGCGTGACTTATGCAGAACTTTATATCGTCCCGACTAAAAAAGTACGGGGTTATATAAATCAGACCAGTTATTTATTCTGAATGAGGCAAAAACAATGATGATAATTCACATTAATGAAGATGGTAGCACATCGGTACAGACAGCTAGATACATGGCATCTTACGATAAAGAAGGTGTACGCACTGGGGTTATCGGGTTTACCGAATCCGCCCCTAAAAGTATTACTCTTCACAATGCATTCAAGTCGAAAGCAGATACAGCGCGGATTGCTAGCACTGACGATAAAATTGAGGTTCGTGACTTGGAAGGACAGATAAGGACTGTTATTGGTTCTCTGCAATCAATCAAAGCAAGCTATGATGATCACATCCGTCAGATAGTCCGTGAAGAATTACGTCAGTTCGTGACGCGTGAATTGATGCCTGGTGGGTTACTTTCAAGATAAGGAAATAAAATGGCTAGGCCGGACTGGGGCGAGCTTAAAAATAAGTTCCTATCTGACCATGCCGAAACGGGTGTATCACCGAAAGAATGGTGTGAGTCTCAGGGATTAAATTATTCAACCGCCCGAAGGTATATCAAATATCCAACTGCGCACAAAACTGCGCAAAACGAAACCCGCAAAGTGCGCAATTCAAAAAAGCGCAATTCCAACACCGCTCCGCCTTTTGAGATTGGCAACAACGTAGCGGTAAAGCACTCTGGTTACTCTAAATATCTGCCTGATTCAGAAGAGCTGTTTGAAGATGCGGCAGAGCTGGATTTGGCTCAGGAATTATTGTTTGTTCGGGCAAGAACATTGTCAGTGACAAACATCCTTGGCAAGTTGCGCACTGATTTTGAGTCGGCCGAAGATTCGGAATTACGTGGTGATATTGCAAAACAGATTATGGGTGCTGAACAGGCTCTAGATCGCAATATTGCGCGCATTGAATCCATAGAACGTACTTTAGCGAGTCTTGATATTGATCGGGCCACGCTACCGAAAGTGATAGCTGATACTGAATTCAGGTTAGCGGTAACACGTAAAACGAAACTTGAAGCAGATAAACTGCAAAAAGAAATCGATACAGAAAAAGAGCAACCTATAAAAAGAATGGAGGTGATAATTGTCGGGGAAAACAATCAGGGCGACACTGACACCACCTCAGGGTAAGTTTTTCAGTCTCCGGTGTAAGTATCCGGCGTTTGTTGGCGGGTTTGGCACCGGTAAGACTGAAACAATGGCTGTTTCTGCTTTTCGAGATGCATCTCATTCATCTAATGCGCTGATAGCTATGTATGAACCAACCTATGATCTAATACGGCTTATCCTTGCGCCTCGCATGGAAGAGAAATTATCTGAGTATGGCATTCGCTATAAATACAATAAGTCAGAAAACATTATCTATACTGCCACTTCCGGTATTGGTGATTTTGTTCTGCGTACACTGGATAACCCAGCACGTATTGTCGGGTATGAGTCTTATCGGGCGCACATTGATGAAATTGACACACTAAAAGAACAGCATGCAAATGATGTTTGGATAAAAGTTATTGCCCGTAATCGTCAACGTCCGTTTGGCATAGAGAAGCCATTTAACCGGGTAAGCGTCTACACCACACCCGAAGGATTCCGCTTTGTATATAAAACATGGAAGCGTAACCCTAAAGACGGTTATCAAATGGTTCAGGCGTCTACATACAGCAATCCATTTTTACCCAATGATTATGCGGACTCCCTGAAGGCAAGTTATCCGCCTCAATTAATCGATGCTTATCTTGACGGTGAATTCGTTAACCTGACAAGCGGAACGGTTTATCACTGCTATGACAGGAAAGAGAATAGCAGTACGGAAACGGTATTAGGCAATGAACCAATATTTGTCGGTATGGATTTTAACGTTGGCAAGATGGCGGCGATTATTCATGTGAAGCGCTCTGGGTTGCCTCATGCAGTAGACGAAATAATAGATGGTTACGACACACCTGACGTTATCAAAACACTGCAAAACCGGTATTCAGAAAACAAAATTCACGTTTACCCAGATGCCAGCGGCAATAGCCGGAAGTCAGTTAATGCATCAGAGACTGATATTGCCTTGCTCAAAAGAGCCGGGCTTACAGTTCATGTCAATGGCACTAATCCATCAGTAAAAGATCGCGTTAATTCAATGAACGCCATGTTCCTGAATGCCGAAGGGGAAAGGCGTTATTTCGTCAATGCTGATAGGTGCCCTAATTATAGCGAGTCGCTGGAGCAGCAAATCTGGTTACCCTCTGGTGAGCCGGATAAAACAGCAGGTTTTGACCATGCCAATGATGCAGGTGGTTATTACATTTCATTTGAATACCCCATTGTGAGATCTGATCTCACTAAGATAATCAATTTCAACTGGAACTAACATGAATACAAACGTTGATTACAAACATCCGGCGTACACCGAATTTTTGCCAGAATGGAACATGATCGGCGATTGTGTTGATGGCGAACGGGTTGTTAAGAGTCGAGGTGAAAAGTATCTACCGCATCCGGCGGATAAGAAAAACAAAGATGACCCAAGTAATGAGCGCTATAAAAAATACCTGCTCCGGGCGTCTTTTATTAATGCCACAGGGCGGACACTGTTTGGGTTGCTCGGTATTGCCTTTAATAAGCCTGTCAAAGTGAATATCGCTGGTGGTATTGAATATTTGGAAACAGATATCGATGGCGAGGGGCAGCCGTTAACGCAGATGATACGAGATTCATTATCTCAAGTCCTACAGCGTGGGCGTGCTGGATTATTAGCTGATTACTCCGGTTCGGGTATTCAGTCAGAGGCTGAAAAAGGCCGTCCGTATATTCGTTTATTCACAGCAAAGCAAATCATTAACTGGCGGGTAACTAACGGAAAAACATCACTGGTTGTTGTCCATTATCAGGAGCCGAGGGACTCTGATAATTTCGAGTTACAACTGATTGATTGCTGGGTTGAGCTGAGGCTTATTGAAGGCAAGGCGTATTCACGAAACTGGTATAAGGAGGGCAGTGTGATTACGGGGGAATGGGTGGGGCTTAAAGACGCCTTCGGGTTGCCGTTATCTGAACTCCCGTGGGCGTGGATTGGCTCAATGAACAATGATCACACGCCGGATGCACCACCGCTGGCCGATATTGCCTATGTGAATATCAAGCATTATCAGGCGGAAGCCGATATCGCAGAGTCAGCGCATACAGTCGGACAGCCGATGGTGGCGCTCACTGGACTGACCGATGAATGGGCAGACAAATATTTCCGTGATGGTTTTACCGTTGGTTCGCGCAATGGTGTTCTTCTTCCTCAAAACGGCGATATGAAGTTCGCCCAGCCGGAAGAGCGTAATATGCAGATAACGGTGGCGGAACGAAGGGAAAAGCAAATGGCGATGCTGGGAGCTAAGTTAATTGAGCGTGGCACTTCTGCGCGTACCGCCACCCAAGCACAAAATGAGGCGCAAACAGATAACTCTATTTTGTCTCTCTGTGCCGGTAACGTGGAGCAGGCGTTTAACCGGGCATTGCAGTTCTGTATCCAGTTTGCCGGTGTGGGTGAGGCCGCTATTGAGCTGAATAAAATTTATGATACCGCTCAACTTGATTCTGCGGCGATCTCCACGTTGTTATCTGCTGTTCAGTCGGGCGAGATGCGTAAAATTGACTTTATTCGCTATCTGCAAAGTATCAATATTGTCCCTCAGGATGAGCAGCCGGAAGATATCGAAGATCAGCTGAGAAACAAAACACCTGAAATACTGGAGTGATAAATGAAATCCATCAATAACATGATAATGGATGAATTGATTGCTCATTCCTTGTTCTCGGGACGTTATTCAACCCATGTTGCCCGTAGAATGGTTAAGGCATTAAATGAATTTGACGCAGAATTAACGGCATCTTTGATTGTCGCGCTGGATGATACTCGCCTTGATAGTCATAGCTTTACTGCCCAACGACTGGAGTCATTGCTTTTCAGCGTCAGAAGGATAAATAAAAGTGCTGTTGAGAGCGCCTTTTCGGTGTTATCCAGTGAAATGCTGGAGCATGTGCGTTATGAGATTGGCTACTATCCGTCATTATTTGAATCTTTGCTACCTGATGGGGCACTGAAAAAATACCCACTAATAGGCATTACGGAAGAAATGCTGTATTCCTCTGTGATGTCTCGACCGTTTCAGGGGAAATTGTTATCAGAATGGGCGGAGGGATTGGCGGCAGACCGCATGGTCAGGATCAATAATGCGGTTCGCAATGGCTATTTACATGGCAGCAGTGCGGTTGAAATAGGGCGTAAAATCAGGGGGCATGCCAATCAGGGGTACAAGGATGGCGCACTGCAAATAAGTCGTGCCAATGCAACCAGTATCGCCAAAACAGCGATAAGCCATTTACAGGCAACCGCAAGAGAACAGTTTGCAAAAGCTAACAAGGATATTTTCGATTGCAAGCGCTGGGTATCAACATTGGATAACAAAACGTCCAATGATTGCATTATCCGTGATGGGTTGAAATACACACTGAGTGATAAGCCTATCGACCACAAAATTCCTTACCTGCAAGGCCCCGGTAAAATACATTTTAATTGCCGTTCAATGGAAACGCTGGTGGTGAAATCATGGCGGGAGCTCGGTATTGACGCGAATGAAATGAGTGAAGGTACAAGAGCATCAATGAATGGTCAGGTGCCGGAGAATACCACCTTTCTTGCGTGGATTCAGCGGCAACCTGCATGGCGGCAAAAGCAGGTATTTGGTGAAACTCGCTATCGTCTTATGAAAGAGGGTGGTATGCATCCATCAGAGTTTTACACAGATAAGGGGGAGTTTATCTCACTGGATACACTTAAAGAGATAGACGAACAAGCGTTCAGAGAGGCTGGCTACGTATAGCCGGTAAAAAATTCACAAGGTCACTTCGGTGGCCTTTTTTATTGTCCGCAGTCGGTGACTGCATCATCAAGACCTGAGGTTGACGATGTTTAAATTTGCATTAACAAAAGAAGAGTTTGAGGCCTTAACTGATGAACAAAAAGCCATGTACAAAGCACAGGGTGACAAATATCAGTTACAGATCGAAGGGATGCCTGAAATACCTGATGTTTCTGGTTTGCAAAAGAAAGTGGATGAACTGCTTTCTGAGAAGAAATCAGAGCAGGAAAAACGCCGTCAGGCAGAAGAGGCAGCGAAGAAAGCCGCAGAAGAACAGGCCCGCAAAAATGGGGATATCGAGGCATTGGAAAAAAGTTGGTCTGAAAAACTCACCGCACGTGAAAAAGAGTTGTTGACCCAACTTGAAGCGAAAGACACTAATCTTCGCACTTTGCTGGTGGATAACGTTGCGCAGTCATTGGCGGCTAAATTGGCAGGGGATAGCGCGCCGTTAATTATGCCGCATATTAAATCACGTCTGACAGTCGAAGAGGGGAAGACCCGCGTTGTTGATTCTGGCGGTCAGCTTTCAGCGTTATCTATTGATGAGTTGGAAAAAGAGTTTCGCAGTAACCAATTATTTGCACCGGTAATTATCGGTAGCAAAGCCACTGGAACCGGGGGTGACGGCGGCAAAGGAAAACCACCTGCCGGAGGCGGCGAGAAGCCAAAAAGCACGAATTCATTAGTGGATCGTGCTCGTGAAATCATTGCTAAATCAGAGGAATAATTGAATGTCGTTAGAAATTTTTCAAAAACAAGTCTCCACCGCCGCTACTGAACTGGTTGATCAGGCTGTCCGAGAATTTAACGAGGCATCAGGTGGTGCTTTGGTTCTCGGTAACGGTGATCACATTGGTGATTTTGTGGAACAGACATCGTGGCAATTACTGGGTGGTCTGGCTCAGCGTCGTAACGCCTATGCTTCGGGTAATCTTACCCCGCAGGAATTAGGTCAGATTTTGGATCGCATGGTGAAGGTCGACGGACGTATTGGTCCTGTTTCTGTTACGCCCACCATGATGAAGCGCCTGGGTAAGGATGTCTCAGAAGCCTCAGCGGTTGTCGCCGCTCAGTCTGCGGAAGCTATGCTGCAAGACTACCTGAATACGACAGGCTCGGCATTGAAAGCCGCTATTTCGGGCAATACGGAGGTTATTACCGATCTATCAGCCGAGAAAAAAGCCCCCTCTTTACGCGGCCTGAACCGGGCAACTCGTCCGTTTGGTGATGCCTACTCACGTATTGTGGCGTGGCTAATGGACGGGGCAACGTTCAACGATTTTATGGATGAGACACTGGCAAACGCCAGTAATCTGTTCCAGATTGGTAATGTTGCTATCAAACAGGATGGTTTCGGTCGTCGTTTTGTGGTGTCAGATATTCCGGCATTGGCGGATGGTGAAAAGCAACACTCGCTGGGCTTGGTTGTGGGGGCTGCGGCTGTTCAAACGTCACCGCTCATCATGAAAGCACAGGATGTCCTCGGTACGGAGAATATCAAGGCGCTGATGCAGGGTGAGTACGACTTCACTATTGGTCTGCGCGGTTATCAATGGGCGAAAGATAGCATCAAGTCACCGACAAATGATCAGCTGGGGGCTAAATCCAACTGGAAGCAAATTGTAACCAGCATCAAGGATACTGCCGGTGTTATGGTGACGTTTGGTAAAGATACCACAGCAACGACTACGGTCGACAATAAGTAATCGTAAGGGGCTTAATTGCCCCTTTATTTTGAGGTGAGCATGATTGATTCAGATAAAAACTCGCCAACGTTTAATAGCTACGCCAGTGTTGAGGATTTAAAGCAGTTTGCTGTTCAGCGTGGTTACCATTTATCGGATGATAGCAACCTGCCAGCCCTTTTGTTTCAGGCGATGGACTATCTATCCACACGACAATGGAAAGGGCAGAAATCAATATTGGGGCAGCCATTGGCCTTTCCGAGAAAAGGTATTTATGCCGATGGCGAGTTATTGCCGAGTTATGGAATCCCGGTGCAATTAATACAGGCACAATGCCGTTTGGCGATTGACTCGCTTGAATATGATCTTACGCCCACGGTTGGTGGCGAAGTCCTGTCTGAGACTGTCAGTGGGGCTGTATCAGTAACCTACCGAGAGGGTACTAACTCCGGCACACCGAATATGGTTTGGCTTAATTCTCTGTTACGTGATTTTCTGTCTGATAACGGTATGACATTTCAAGTATTCCGGGGGTAAGCGTGGCAAAGTTTTATTCCAGAATACAGAAAACTTCTGGGCGACTACTCAAGCAATATGGCGCTGAACTTGTCGTTAAGCGCAAAGGGAGACACTGGGTGGATGATGAAGGCCGGGAGCGTAACGAACCGGAACGACAGTTCAATGCTACTGGTGTGAAAGTCAGGTATAACCCGAATGAAATTGATGGCTCACTGATACTGTCTACGGATATCAAAATGGTGTTCTCTTCTGATGTGCAGATAGAGAAAGGGGATTTAGTGCTGGTGGATGAGGTTTGGCTGAGAGTGATTGAGCCTAACCCAGTTAAACCTGCTGATATCGTGCTTTGTTATCAATCCCAACTGAGGACGTGAGATGGCAGATCCATTTATGGCATCCATTGATGCGTTTGTGAATAAAGCCAAAGGTAATATTGAAGCTGCATCGAAGGGAACGTTTATCAAGATATTGTCACGATTGATTGTCATGTCTCCCGTGGGCAACCCTGAGCTATGGGCCGTGAACAGTACGGCAAGAGCTTATAATCAGGCGGTGTATGACTGGAATGAGCAGCAACAATCAGATCCCAATAATTTAACCCCCAAAAGGCGGCAGCTAAAAAAACGGGCTCGCGTCACTGACTCCATGGATATCAAAGCCCCTTCTGGATATACCGGCGGTCGGTTTAGAGGGAATTGGCAGGTGACTTTTGATGAAGTTCCAGCCGAAGAGACCGGGCGTATTGATAAGAACGGAAATCTGACCCAAGCCATCGGTGATCTGATGATTGGGCAGTTTAAAGTTGGCGTTAAAGCAGTCTATTTTTCAAATAATGTGCCCTATGCCTATCGCCTTGAAATGGGCCACTCCAAACAAGCGCCAAACGGTATGGTTGCCGTGACAGCACAGGCATTTCAGAAACTTTTCAGTGAAGCGGTATCGGAAACAAAATCATGAATCAGTCAACGATAAATGAGGCTATTCGTTCGCTGATTGCCAGAATAGCCAAGCAGGAAGATTTGCGCGTGGCGTGGCCCAACATGCCATTTAGTGACATTAACGATCCCTATCTGCAACTGCACATTATGCCTGCAACAACACAAAATATCGGTTTATCGCTGGATATGCTGGTATTTCGTGGTGTCATTCAAGTGAGTGTTGTAGGGAAATCTGGCTCTGGTGAATCAGTGTTAACACAACTTGCCGATCGGATAACTGAATATTTACCGAATGGCTTGTCACTGACTAAAAGCCTGTATCTCAATGATGACCCCAGCGTCTTTCCCTCCATTCAGGATGGCGCAAATTACACCATTCCCATACGTACATCATATCGATGTGATGCAATTCGATAATGGCCGCAATTAGCGGTTTTTTTATACATAAAAGAGGTTAATGATGGCCTATAACATCCCTAATGGCTCTCGTGTTTATCTAGCAAGCGAATACGGAGATGATATTAAGTTCTCCGCAGCGTCTAATGCTGAAGAGGTAGTGCTGACAGTTGGAGCAGCTGTTGGTATCACTAAAGGTGACATTGTTCATGTCAATTCTGGTTGGAAGAAAGCGTCCGGGGCTTACCGTGTCAAGCTCGTCGCAGAAAAAGCCATTACATTGGAAGGATTGGATACGACAGACAAAAATACATTCCCTGCTGGTGGTGGGGCGGGTTCACTGAAGAAAGTATTGTCATGGGAAGTGATGCCGCAAGTTATGACACTTTCCACTGAAGGGGGGGAGCAGCAAACGCAGGAGGTTCAGTTTCTGGAGGATGAGCAGGCTGAAACTATCGACACTTATAAAAATGGCGTTGTTCAGGTTTATACCTTTGCTCATGACGCCAAATTGCCCATTCGTAAACTGCTCATGAAACTGGATGATAGCAAGCAGATTACAGCTATTCGGTTCTTTAATAAGCGTGCTGCCGAAGACCGATATTACACCGCCTCCGTGTCGTTTCAACGTGTACCCAATACCGCTATAAACGAGGTGGAGAACGTGACAGCCCGTTTCTCTCTCAAATCTGATATGCAGATTTACACCAACGCAGAATAATTACAGCCCCGTTATGGGGCTTTCTTTTGAGGATTTTTTATGGCTTTTACACTTGTTCCTAATCCTAAATTCAAAGCAAATGTTCAGATCCCTGTAGCGGGTCAAGAAAAACCGGAAGTGGTGACCTTCACATTCAATCACAAGCCGATCAGTGAGTTGGATAAAATGCGGGAGATGCCGGCTCAGGCATTCTTTGAGCAGATTATTACCGGTTGGGCGATAGAGGAACCTTACAACACTGAAAACCTGAGGTTATTGCTGGATAACTACCCATCAGCAACCACGGCGATCACAACCACGTACTACAACGAATTACTGGGTAATCGGGAAAAAAACTAATCACGGTCGCTGAAGCACTGTATAGCGGGATGAACGCAAAGGATGCCGCTGATTTTCAGCGTGCCTTTGGTTTTATCCCTGAGCAGCTTGATGTTGAAGTCTGGCCTGATGTCTGGGATTCATATCTGGTGTTTAGTGCTATGCAGACACAATGGCGTGTGGGGATGAATGGGGCAACCGGGCTGGACTATTCACCACTAAATCAGGTTATGGATTATCTCAACATCAAAGACAGGGCGACCGTGTTTAATGATATTCGGGTCATGGAAATCAAAGCACTCGGATTGATGCACAAGAAGCAGTAATACCTTTTATGACCTCCTTCGGGAGGTTTTTTATCCCCGAAGGAAAATACAAATGACTGATGTCGCAACCATTTCACTAAAGGTTAACACCTCTGATCTTGAAAGGGGTGAACAAAAGTTAAATTCATTTAAAAATGCGGCGGATAAAGCGAGTGGCTCTACAAATAAATTTGCTAGCCAATCAGAAAAGAGCGCCGTCGCATCTGCGGCCATGGCTAAAGAGATTGATCGGGTACATAAAAATGTTTCCGATTTAGCAATCAAAGAGCAAAAAGCAGCCGCATCTGCAAAGGCTCTTGCCGCGGAGCAAGATAAAGTCGCAGAAGCGTTTTTCAAACAGATTGATGCTATTAAACGCAATGCGACCTCAACAGAGCAGTTAACCAAGATTCAGGCAGAGGCCAGAAAAGCCAGAAAATCTGAGAAATTAGACCTTGAATCTTATCGTAATATTCTGTCTGACATTATCGGCAAAAAGAAACAAATGGCAGAGGCTGATGCGAAACAGGCAGCAGCAGGTCAGGCGTTTCTAACCAGATTGAAAGACCAGATTGCAACTCAGAGCCTCAGTCGTAATGAATTGCTGAGATATAGGGCGGCGCAATTAGGTGTTAGCTCTGCGGCAGATATTTATATTGGCAAGTTAAAAGAAACGAGTAAGGAAACCAAAGGCTTAAGCGGGAAAAATAAAAACATCATTAATGGATTTAAAAATATTGCTAGCGCAATAGGAATGGGTGGCCTACTGCGCGGGGGTGGGATTGGCACTGTAGTAACAGTGTTAGGGAGTGCCGCTAAGATTGCCTATACCGCAGAAAAGGAGTTCACCGAATTCAATAAGCAGCTTATCTTAACAGGTAATTACGCCAACAAAACAGCCGGGCAGCTCAATGAAATGGCCCGTATCATGTCGGGTAATGGTATCTCTCGTTCAGCAATGGCAGATTCTATTGCCAGTGTGGTTGGTACAGGATTATTTAGGGATAACGAAATATCTCGTGTTGCTAAGGCCGCAGCACAAATGAATTACATTACTGGTCAGGCAATTGAAACGACAATAAACCAATTTCAGCGGTTGCAGGACGAACCGTTAAAAATGTCGTTAGAATTGGAGAAAGCTAATCACCATTTGACCGCTGCGCAATTGGAGCAAATTAATACATTAGAACTACAAGGTAATAAAACAGCCGCGGCTAAAATTGCTATCGATGCTTATGCACAATCCATCAATGATGGTGCGAATGATATAACTCAAAATCTAGGTTTCCTTGAATCTGCATGGCTGGGAGTTCAGAACGCAGCTAAAGGGGCTTGGGATGCCATGCTCAGCAAGGGTAGGAAAAGCACTTTAGATGAACAAATCCGTGAAAAAGAAGAGTTACTTAACAGTCTGAATAATTTATTTATCACGCCACAGTATCGACTTGACGGGCTAAAAACTGAAATTGAAGCCCTCAAAGAAGAAAAATTCCAAGTTGATCTCAAGAAAGCGCAGGAGCAAGCCAAAAAGAATAATGAACAGATAGCGATTCAAAATTTTAGAATTCAGCAATTCTGGTATAACCAGTATGCAAGCTGGGAAACCCAAAAAAAGGAAAAACTGGCAAAACTAGAAGCTGATAAGCACGCATTAACAAAGGAACAGTACGAAGAATATAAAAAGATGATCAACTATAAGCACCGTGACCGCAAAATGCCCGGTGCTGGGAAAAAACCTCCTAAGGAGCCTAAGTTTAAAGTTGATGCAGGCACTCGTGCGGATGAAGCAGCAAGGAAAGAGTTACTCTCTCTGCAAGCGCAGTTAAGGGTTCTTGAGAGGCACAAAACGGTTAATGATGTAATTAGCTCTGAGCGCAAGAAACTGCAAAATATGGAAGCAAAATTTGCTATTTTGGAAGAAGCGCAACGAAAGAGAAAGCTCACTCAGAATGAGCAGTCACTACTTCTACAAAAAGAATCCATTTTGGAATCCCATCGTGAGCTTGCTTTTATGGGAGATAAGGTTATAGCTCAAAAACGATTAAATGACCTCAGAGATAAAGCCATAAAGGATATGCAGCAACTGAATGCTGAGACTCGTTTAATGATTGAAACTATGGCGATGAGTAGTAGAGAGGCTGAGCTTTATAGGGCAAAATCACAAGCACAAACTAATTGGGAGAAAGAGGGGGGCTCGATTAGTGATCCGATTTATAGGGAGCAAATCCAAGATATAGAGGCTGATTACGCTAAGAAAGAGAAAATGAGAGAGGATTGGGAAGCCGGTCTTAAAAAGGGTTTCGCTGAGTTCAAAGACCAAGCCACAAATACATATGCCAACGTTGCTCAAATATCACAGACCACATTTGCTGGCATGAGTAACACGATGGCTGATTTTTTGCTTACGGGCAAGGCTGATTTTGCTGGTTTCACTAAATCTATTCTTGAGATGATTACCAAAATGTTAGTGCAAATGGCTATGTTGCAAGCAATGAAAGCGGCATTCGGTGGTACTGAATTTGGTAAGACATGGTTCGGGTTTGCTGGTGGAGGTTACACTGGAAATGGTGGTAAGTATGAGCCAAAGGGCATAGTCCACGGAGGAGAGTTTGTCTTCACCAAAGAGGCTACCCAACGTTTAGGTATTGAAAATCTATATAGCTTAATGAACAGTACGAAACGAGGTTATGCAGCTGGTGGTTATGTCGGCGCTTCTCAGTCAGTGGCTACGAATACTCTAACGCCAAGGATGTACGGTATGCAACCTGCATCTGTAGATAGAGATGCTACGGTGGCATTATATGGTGATATTAATATTGGTAATCAGCAGCAATCAGCTACTAGCACTAATGATGTAGTAGCAGTTAGACGTGAGTTTCAGCAAATGGTTGAAGTCGGTGTTAGTCGGATGCTAAATAATCCAGCTTCTGCATTATATCGAACTATTAAGGGGCGTTAGGGGCATTGGAATGAACTTTAGCCTTATTTGCTTCATTTTTCATCGTTTTTTGACTAAGATTCATATAGTTTGCTCAAATGGAGATGGAGATGGAGATGAAAAGGTTAATTGTTGGGATGACTACAGCTCTAGCTCTGAGCGGGTGTGCTCAGATGACCGATAGTCGCCCCATTCCTGTTATAAATACGGAGCCGGTAACTTGCAATTCAGAGGCAATGTGCAGTTACTTGTGGTCTATCGTGCCTGATAAAATTGGTAAGGCATCTCGAATGAAGGTAAGTAGTGAGAGTGATACCTTTATCTCTACATATCCTGCAATTGATACGAGACAATTAGGCGCGAGAGTGGCAAAAATACAGCAACCCAATGGTGATTATCAAATGAAAGCAACATTTTATTGCCATAGACACGCAACACCCAAGGATTGCGAAAGAGATATAATTGATGCAACGAATTTTTTTAATAAAGTTATGGGACTGTATAAAGCAGACTATTTAAAACGGTGATCTACTACAAGCCCTTATTTGCTTCATTTTGCACCATACTTTTATTAAGATTTATGTAGCTAACTCAGGTGAAGATGAAAATGAAGAAGTTAATTGCTGGTTTTGTTGTTGCGCTGACTTTGAATGGGTGCTCTGCTCAATCCAAAGAGAAAGAACCATTACCTAAAGTGACCGCAGAAAACCAGCACTGCACTGGTGATTCAGAATGTAGTGCTGTGTGGGCGAATGTGCCTGAAAAGCTAGAGCGAATCACAGGAATACGTATTAATACAGTATCTGATACTTATATCTCAACATACTCTCCATCAGATGATAGGTTTTTAGGTGGTTCAGCTACCTTGGTTCCTGTAAATGGTAAAGAAAAAGAGATCAGGCCATCTTTCCATTGTTTGAGATATATGGATGATTACAACTGCCAAAAGTTAACTATATTAGCTACTGATGCTTTCAATGAAGGCATGAAGGGAATTAAAAAAGCATACAATAATCACAATAAATAACAGCTTGGCACTGGCGTTAATCTAAGTTTAATTACACAAACTCTCTTAAGTATGGATTATTGAGCTATGCCTCCTCATTAGTTAGTATTGTATATAAAATTAACAATGAGGAATTGTAGTGAAAAAGCGCGTTACGTGGTTAATTACAGTATGTTTTTTATCCTTTAATGTAATGGCAAGCGATATGCCAAAGCTTGGAGAATGGGATATCACAAAAGAAGTAAATAAGCTCACTGACAAGATAGATTATTTTGCAGTGTTGTCATCAGAGAACGGGGAAGAGTCTTTGGTATTGCGTTGTGAAAACAATACAACAGAAGCCTATATAGCAACGGATGAATATTTAGGAATTGAAAATGATGCTAAGGTGACATTTAGAATAGATAAACAAAATGCAATAACTGAAAATTGGGAAATAGGCGGAAGTAATGATAGTGCATTTTCTCCAAGTCCAGTGCAATTTATAAGAAAAATATATGGTAAGCAAAATATTGTCGTTGGATATATACCAGACGGTCAGATTCAAATAATCGCTGAGTTCAAAATAGACCACATAAATGAGGTGGCAAAAGAGATATCTCAGGCTTGTGGTTGGAAATTGTGAGATAGTAATTTCATATACAGAGATGCAAATTACAGTAAATAGCCCCTTACGGACTTTGCATCTTTGTAAAGCCCTTAGAATAATTCAAGGAGAGAAGTATGAATTTTGAACAACGGAAAGAGCGTGCTATTGCCATCATGGAAAGCAAAAAAATGTGGAGTAGCAACTATGCGCCCCCTTTGCTACGTATATTATGGAAAATGGGCTTCAAGATACCACCACTTCCTTTTGCCTCATTTTGGCAAATTGCAATACCGATGGGAATGTGGTTCGCGCCTATGTGGGGACTTCTTATGTGGTTTTTTGCTTGGCAAGATGAGGGCATGTCACTTACCGGCGCTATTATTTCAAGTATCACTACTGGTATTTTTTTTGGTGTATCTATGGCTGCATATCATCGGTGGCGAAAAAAAGTTAACGACCTGCCCGATTGGGATAGCCTGGATTGAACCTCAATGAACCATGATCTGACAGAAGCCCCCTACGGGGCTTTTTTGTTGGTGGAATATTATCTTCGCGTGTGCTAGCTTATATTCGATTGAATATCGCTCTTTGAACAATTTGGGTGTGCTGACAAAGTACACACTATACTTGAATGCTCTAGGTTTTCTTGGAGCAAGCAGTCCTCTAAAAAAGACTGGCTAATTACAATTAATGCCCCGCCCGTGTGGGGAGTCTTCGTTCTTTAATATCGTAGTGCTGAAAAAGCACAAGCCATCCTAGCGTAAATGCGTTCATCATATTTTCATATATAAATTATAACACGAATTAATAATTCTATGACTTAAGCGGAAACGCTAATCTTTATTTATTCCAAAATCTAAAATTCCACAATTAACCTATGCAATTATTTTGCATCGGTCGTTTTTGCATGTTTTTTTCACAATTAAACCAAATAAAAAAGCCAGTATTCCACTACTGGCTTTTGGCGTCCTATTAAAAGGAGAAAACAAATATGTTGAATATGAATTTAG
>NZ_CAWNQF010000094.1:0-17126 GCF_963876465.1 Xenorhabdus sp. KK7.4 | reverse complement strand
CGCAAGGTGTTTTAACAAATCAAAAGGGGTTTTTATAGCTGCCTCATCGCTGAAAGCTCTACGGAACCCCCTGCCTAGCAGGGGGTTTTCTATATACAATAAAACGCCGATTGAATTATCGGCGTTTTGGCAGTTACTACGTTAACTCAACATCAATAGACTCTTTCGTCCCAGACACTATATCCGGATGTTCCTGCCATATGATGACGACTGATGATATCTTTATATTTAACAGAAACAATTTCTTCCGGCTGTGCTTCCGCATGGTTAATACTGTGCGGATAATTCGGTGATAACTCAATAATCGTCGCATCACGACACTCAATTGAGTAATAGAGTTCCTGAGATCCTAATTGTGAAGTACGATAAAAATCAAATTTCAGGTTCAAACTTTCATTATCTGAAATTGCCATCATTAATAACGGTGATGATTTATCCTGTGGTTTTACAAATACAATTGGACTATGGTTAACATTTTGTTCTCTGTGAATGGAATGATGAAGATTTAATACAAAAATTTCATCTTCATGACCTGCCTGATACTTATTGCCAATGGATTCAACTGAAGAGCAACCTTGTGAAATCAACCCTTGTTTGTTTCCTTGCAAGGTTAAATAGATCATATTAGCCATAATAACTTCCTGTTTTGTTTAGGTTTTAAAGAACTATCAATCGCTTTTAATATAGTCTGAAGTACCGCATCTTTTCAGGGACAATGTGATTAAAATCACGATTCCCTAAACCAAACTATATTTTCATTGTTGCTAATTCTAGCGACTCACTTTATCAGCGATCATGCGATATTATACCAACGAAAAACAAGATAGGATATGTGCATTATTTGATAATTCACTCAGTATTACTTCCGTTTTTATAAGTATCAACTGCGCTAAGAAAACTGATAACAAAATAAAATCTAACAGATTGTTATTTTTTATAATTCTATCTGAATAGACATATCGTACTCATCAAGTATTTTTATTTTATGAATATCATCTTTGTATTTATTTTTTAGTTTATTATGTAAAATTTTTGCTTTTTTACAATATTCCGCTGAACCTTCCTCTATTTCTTTTTTACGTTCTTCAGGAAGAGAATTATCCCATTCATTAGAGAAATGTTGACAAGTTTCTATACTATCTATGTACTCCTGAATATCTAGTGGGATTTCGCTTTCTGATGTAAATGAATAACCAGAAAAAAGTGAAATTATAATACCTAATATTATTGATTTTTTCATATTTCCCATCTCATTATGCGATGTTTATTGTTTTTAAATTTAACAATCATTCCTGATAAAAGATACTTTATCAGATATCGCGTATGCTAATGGATGTTTTACATGCTCTTTCGCCCTCCATAACTTCGATTTCCTCATAAAACGTTCTGCGTTATCTCATTGACACAATTTCCATATTTTCTCCATGATTGGCAATTTCTCTCCAAGTACACTAATTAAATATATATTTACACTAATTTAGCATAAGATGCATGCGTGGCTGATTACCGATGCAATATTAAGAGAATGTCGAATATATGAGCAATAAACGTCGTACCTACTTTTTTTGTTTTGCTGCATTAGTCGTTGTCATCGCAGCAATTTTCTTTGCATGGAACCATTTCAAAACATCACAAAAGTCCGGCCCACAACAGAATTTAGCAGCAGTACCACCCCGCCCTGTTCAGGCGGCTACCGCTAAAATGGAATCCGTGCCCCACTATCTGGTAGGGTTAGGAACGGTTCAGGCAGCAGATACTGTCAATGTCACCAGTCTGGTGAGCGGGCAATTAATTGCCCTGCATTTTATAGAAGGCCAACAGGTGAAAAAAGGGGATTTACTGGCAGAAATTGATCCCCGCCCTTATCAGGTCAGGCTGGCAAAAGCACAAGGCCAATATGTTAAAGATCAGGCAATGCTGGCCAATGCTGAGCAGGATTTGGCCCGCTATCAACAACTGGCAAAAAGTAAATTAATTTCTCAACAGGATCTGGATAAACAGCACGCTTTAGTTCGTCAATATAAGGCCGCCCTCAAAAGTGATCAGGCAGATATTGATGAACAAAAACTCCAATTAGCCTACAGCCGTATCACAGCCCCCATTTCAGGCCGTGTTGGTCTGAAACGGATAGATGTGGGTAACTACATCTCTTCTGGGGGAGAAAAACCAATTGTCGTCATTACGCGCGTTGATCCAATCGACGTGCTGTTTTCTCTGCCTGAAAACGATCTTAGTGCCATACTAAAGACACAGAAAAATAATACGATACCTGCCGTCATTGCCCGGGATCGCAATAACCAGCTGCAATTAGCACAAGGCAAACTACTCAGCATCGATAACCAAATTGACGTTGCAACCGGCACCATAAAAATGAAAGCCAGATTTGATAATCAGGATAACGCACTGTTTCCAAATCAATTCGTTAATATCCAAATCAAAGTCAATACGCTGGATAACGCTATAGTCATCCCTGATGCAGCATTACAGATGAGTGGCAACGGTCACTTTGTCTGGCTGGTAGGTAAAGATAATAAGGTGAAAAAACATAAAATAACCATCGGACTGCAAAATGATAATCTGGTTATTATCAACAGCGGTCTGTCCGTTGGTGATCAGGTAATAACAGACGGTATTGATCAGTTGACAGAAGGAGCGGTTGTTGAAATTGTTAAGCCTCTGCAACCAAAATCAGATAACAGCAACGATAAATCAGCTAAGTCAAACGGTAAGGTGGAGAATAGTTAATGCTTTCTGATTCTCCGGTGACAGGGGGCGGCCCATCCCGCTTGTTTATACTGCGTCCGGTAGCAACGACGCTGTTTATGATTGCAATTTTGCTTGCTGGTATTCTTGGCTATCGGATGCTGCCGGTTTCTGCATTACCACAGGTGGATTATCCGACTATTCAGATTGTTACGCTCTATCCGGGCGCCAATCCTGACGTAATGACCTCCGCCATAACAGCCCCACTGGAACGCAGATTCGGGCAAATATCCGGCCTGAAACAGATGTCATCACAAAGTTCTGGTGGAGCTTCTGTTATTACGCTGGTCTTTCAGCTTTCCCTGCCACTGGATGTTGCAGAGCAGGATGTGCAGGCTGCAATTAATTCAAGTATCAATTTGTTACCTAATGACCTGCCCTACCCTCCTATCTACAGTAAGGTGAATCCGGCTGATCCACCAATTTTAACGCTGGCCGTCACTTCTGATGCCTTACCAATGACAGAAGTGCAGGATATGGTGGAAACCCGTGTTGCTCAGCGTATTTCTCAGGTCGGTGGGGTTGGTCTAGTTACACTGGCTGGCGGGCAGCGTCCTGCTGTCCGCGTGAAGTTAAATGCGCAGGCTATAGCCGCTCAGGGGCTGGATAGCCATGCCATTAGTAATGCGATTGTCAGTGCGAATGTGAATTCACCAAAAGGCAGTTTTGATGGTCCAACGCGGTCAATTGCCTTATCTGCTAACGATCAGATGAAATCCATTGATGATTACCGTAACTTAATCGTAACCTATAAAAATGGTGCTCCGATTCGTCTGCGTGATGTTGCTACCATTGAGCGGGAAGCAGAAAATACGAAACTCGGTGCGTGGGCAAATGAAAAACCCGCCATTGTTATTAATGTTCAGCGTCAGCCGGGTGCTAATGTTATTGAAACCACGGATAACATTCGTAGCGTATTGCCAGAGCTGATAAGCAGCCTGCCTAAATCGGTTAAAGTTGACGTTCTGACGGATCGCACTGTCACGATCCGTGCTTCCGTTAAAGACGTTCAATTTGAATTATTGTTAGCGGTTGCTCTGGTTGTCATGGTGATTTACCTGTTTTTGCGTAATGCCACCGCCACCTTAATCCCAAGTATTGCCGTTCCGCTTTCACTTATCGGCACATTCGCAGTGATGTATTTCTGTGGTTTCTCCATCAATAATCTGACATTGATGGCATTGACCATTGCAACTGGCTTTGTTGTCGATGATGCCATCGTTGTCATCGAAAATATTTCCCGCTATATCGAACGGGGAGAAAAGCCTCTCGCCGCTGCCCTCAAAGGGGCCGGCGAAATCGGTTTCACTATTATTTCACTGACTTTTTCTCTGATTGCCGTTTTGATCCCGCTGTTATTTATGGGGGATATTGTAGGGCGTCTATTCCGGGAGTTTGCCATTACACTTGCGGTGGCAATTTTAATTTCAGCCGTTGTCTCACTCACCCTGACGCCAATGATGTGCGCACGAATGCTGAAAGCAGAATCAGACATTAAACATAATCGTTTTGAACAAGCCTGTGAGCACTTTTTTGAATGGATAATTGCGATATATAGCGTATGGCTGAAACGTGTCCTGAACCATCCCTGGCTGACACTCGGTGTCACACTTGGCACTCTGGCTCTGACCGCCCTGCTCTATGTCGTCATTCCAAAAGGATTTTTTCCGTCGCAGGATAATGGATTAATTCAGGGGACACTGGAAGCACCACAGTCCATTTCTTTCAGTGCCATGGCAGATAAACAGCGTCAGGTAAGCGCATTACTGCTACAAGATCCGGCGGTGGAAAATGTGACTACATTCATCGGCGTTGATGGCAGTAACCCTACGCTGAACAACGGACGTCTGCAAATTACGTTAAAATCTTTCGACCAGCGCCATGACAGAATTGAGGATATTATCCCACGCCTACAGGCCCGGATAGCCAAAGTGCCTGATATCACCTTATATCTGCAACCAATTCAGGATCTGACTATTGATACCCAGCTTTCCCGTACGCAATATCAATTTACGCTACAGGCGACTTCTCTTGATGAACTGAACATTTGGGTACCTAAGTTACAGGAAGCACTGAAAAAGCGTCCTGAACTGGTCGATATCAGCAGTGATTTGCAAAACAAGGGATTAGTCGCTCATATCAATGTAAATCGTGATATGGCCAGCAGATTAGGTATTACGATTGCTGCTATTGATAACACGCTATATAACGCCTTTGGTCAGAGGATGATCTCAACCATTTATACGCAGTCAAATCAATATCGGGTTGTACTCGCGCAGGATACAACACACTCTCCCGGCATTGATGCTCTCAATGATGTCCGGCTTTTAAGTGCAGATGGTAATATCGTACCTCTGACTGCTATCGCCACGATTGAACAGCGGCTGGGATATTTATCCATTAATCACCTGCAACAATTTCCTGCGACCACCTTTTCATTCAATGTGGCACAGGATACCTCTCTCGAAGCAGCTGTTAATGCCGTGAAGGAAACAGAACATGCTATTAACATGCCTAAAGATATCAATACACAATTTCAGGGAGCAACTCTGGCATTCCAGAATGCTCTGAGTAATACCTTATTGCTGATACTGGCTGCTGTTGTTGCCATGTACATTGTGCTCGGAATACTGTACGAAAGTTTTATTCATCCAGTAACTATCCTGTCAACACTGCCCACTGCGGGAGTCGGCGCACTACTGGCATTAATGCTGGGAGGCTATGAGCTGGATATCATTGCCATTATCGGGATTATTCTGCTGATCGGTATTGTGAAGAAGAACGCCATTATGATGATTGACTTTGCGCTGGCAGCAGAACGCGAGAAAGGTGTGTCGCCTTACGATGCTATTTTTCAGGCCTGTCTCCTGCGTTTCAGACCGATTCTGATGACAACAATGGCAGCACTGTTAGGCGCATTACCATTGATGCTCAGCAGTGGCATCGGAGCTGAACTGCGTCGTCCATTAGGTGTCAGCATGGTAGGCGGTTTGATTATGAGCCAAATCCTGACGCTGTTTACGACTCCCGTCATTTATCTGCTATTTGATAGACTGGCGCACTATTACCGAAATAGACAAAACAGAAGACATCAGGATGACAATCAAACAGCATTAGCGCGTTCTTCTACTGATCATCAGGAGCCGTTGTGAAATTTTTCGCCTTATTTATCCAGCGGCCTGTTGCAACCACATTATTAAGTGTAGCTATTACACTGTGTGGGGCATTCAGTTTTATCCTGTTGCCAGTATCCCCTCTGCCACAAATCGACGTTCCGGTGATTGGTGTTTCAGCTTATATGCCCGGTGCCTCACCGGAAACAATGGCTTCCTCTGTCGCAACCCCACTGGAGCGATCACTTGGCAGAATTGCGGGTGTTAAAGAAATGAGCTCCTCCAGCTCATTAGGCTATACCTTCATTTACCTACAATTTGAACTGAACCGGGATATCAATGGGGCTGCCCGGGATGTACAGGCTGCGATTAATGCGGCGGAAAGCCTTTTGCCTTCAGGGATGCCAAGCCGCCCAACCTACCGCAAGGCAAACCCCTCCTCTGCTCCCATTATGATCCTGACACTCACGTCAGACAGTTATAGTGGTGGGCAGTTATATGATATCGCCTCGACACGTCTTGCCCAGAAAATCTCACAGATAGAAGGTGTCGGTCAGGTCAGCGTTTCTGGCAGTTCATTGCCTGCAATAAGGGTTGAACTCAATCCCAATGCTCTGTTCAGTAAGGGAATCTCACTGGATGATGTCCGCACTGCGGTCAATAATGCCAATGTCAGAAATCCGACGGGACATGTTGAGACAAGTGAGTACAACTGGCAAATACAAACTAACGATGAAATTAAAAAAGCGGATGACTACGCTTCTATTATTGTCGATTATCGTGACGGCTCACCTGTTCGCTTAAAAGATCTTGCAACAGTCAAAGAGTCTGTAGAAGATATCCGTGCCTCAGGTATGTCCGGTAATAAACCGGCTATTGCCCTGATTATCCGGGGTGAACAAAATGCGAATATCATTGAAACCATCAATAAAATTCGTGCAGAACTCCCTACTCTACGAACCTCAATACCCGCCAATATTAAACTCACTGTTGTACAGGATCGCTCTCCCACTATCAGGGCTTCCCTGTATGAAGTGGAACGAGCGCTTGCCCTTGCCGTTGCGCTCGTTATTCTGGTTGTTTTTCTGTTCCTGCGCTCAGGGCGTGCCACTCTTATTCCAGCAATTGCCGTTCCGGTTTCACTGATTGGCACATTTACTGCGATGTATTTATGTGGTTTCAGCCTGAATAACCTTTCACTCATGGCTCTGACCATCGCGACGGGTTTTGTTGTGGATGATGCCATTGTTGTGCTGGAAAATATCTCCCGTCATCTGGAAGCCGGAATGAAACCTGCACAAGCCACACTTAAGGGTGTAAGAGAAGTAGGTTTTACCGTTCTTGCCATGAGCCTGTCTCTCGTAGCGGTTTTTATTCCTCTTCAGTTAATAGATGAAATGCTCGGCAGGCTGTTCCTTGATTTTTCGGTGACACTTGCAACAGCGATAGGCATTTCTTTGTTCGTGTCACTCACCTTAACTCCTATGATGTGTGCACACCTGCTAAAATCTTCGCCTGAAAAATCACTGAAGAAAACCCGCGGTTTCGGTAAAGTTTTTCTCAGGTTCCAGCAATATTATGGCCGCTCATTAAACTGGGTTCTTAACCACACCCGCTGGGTTTTATTGATGCTGATCGGTATTATCGTCCTGAATGGCTGGCTCTATATTAATATCCCGAAAACCTTTTTTCCCAGACAGGATACGGGTCAATTACTGGGTTTTGTCGTTGCTGATCAAAGTATTTCTTTTCAGGCCATGCAAAAGAAGATGGAACATTTTATGCAAGTCATTAATGCTGACCCGACTGTTGAAAATGTGACAGGCTTTACCGGTGGCGACAGCATGAATGTCGGCTTTATGTTTATGTCATTAAAGCCTGTGAGTGAACGCAAAGAAAGTATTGATAAAGTCATACAACGTTTACAGGATAAGTTGTCCCACGAGCCGGGGGCTTCACTGTATCTGATCCCTGTACAGGATCTCAGATCAGGTGGCGGCGGTGGTAATGCCAAATCTATTTATCAATTTAATTTACTGTCAGACGATTCCGATGCGCTTCGCAAATGGACACCTATTATCCACAAGGCATTGAAAACGTTACCCCAACTGACGGGCGTTAATTCTGATGACGACGATAAAGGTTCTGAACTGGCGATTACCTATGATCGTGATCTTATGGCCCGTCTTGGTATCAGCGTTGCTCAGGCGAATAGCCTGCTTGGAAACGCTTTCGGGCAACAACCGATTTCAACGATTTATCAGCCTCTCAATCAATATAAAGTGGTGATGGAAGTTGCTCCTGAATATAACCAGAATATCAGCGCACTGGAGAAAATCTTTGTCATTAATAAGGAAGGAAAACGTATTCCGCTCTCTTATTTTGCCAGCTGGCGGCCAGCCAATGCGCCATTAGATATTTATCATCAGGGGCTTTCGGCAGCGTCTACGATCTCTTTCGATATTGCGGAAGGCTATACGATGTCTGATGCAGTGAGTGCGATAGAAAGAACAATGACTGAACTCAGCGTTCCATCCGCTGTTCGTAGCTCTTTTGGCGGTACTGTGCAAGATTTTCAGGAAAGTCAGCGTTCACAGTTATTGGTGATCCTTGCGGCTATCATCACTGTTTATCTGGTTCTCGGAGTATTGTATGAAAGTTATATTCACCCACTGACAATCCTTTCTACCCTTCCGTCTGCCGGAATTGGCGCTTTACTGGCACTGGAACTCTTCAATACGCCATTTAGCCTGATTGCCATGATTGGCATTATGCTGCTGATTGGTATCGTAAAGAAAAATGCCATTATTATGGTGGATTTTGCTCTTGAAGCTCAGCGTAACGGGCAACTCAGTGCGCGGGAAGCCATATTTCAGGCCAGCTTATTAAGGTTCAGGCCAATCATGATGACGACTCTTTCTGCTATATTCGGCGCCTTACCTTTGGTACTGAGCAATGGTGCGGGCGCTGAGTTACGTCATCCTCTGGGTATCACGATTGTTGGTGGGCTGGTGATGAGCCAAATTCTTACGTTATATACCACCCCTGTCGTTTATCTGTCTTTTGACAGACTACGTGAGAAATGGCAACAACGCCGTTTAGCAAAATTTCAGAGAATAAAATCGTTGTGAAATTGCGGATAAAAGCCGGGATCAGCGGCAAACTGTTTCTGGCTATTTTTGCTACCTGTATGCTGGTATTAGTGACAATGCACTGGGGCATTCGCCTCAGTTTCCAGTATGGATTCATCGGTTATATTCAGCAGAACAGCCAGCTACGTGCCAGAATGCTGGCCGAAGCATTAACAGAACAATATCAGCAATATGGTAACTGGGATTTCCTGACTCAAAATGATCGGGCTATCTTTAAAATTATCCAAAATATCGAACAGAACAGTGATAACCGGCAAGAGCTGTCTCCCCGCGCCTGGCGCTCCCAGTTCTGGGTGGTTGACAGCCATATGCGCCGGTTAGTGGGTCATTCTGACAATATGTCGGAAGAAACTTACCGCGTTCCGGTAAATTATCAGAATAAAGTGGTCGGTTGGGTTATTGTCAGTACTTCGGACAAAATTACCCGTCAGGCTGATATCCGTTTTGCTCAGCAGCAACAGCTGACCAGTTGGATTATCGCTGGCTTCTCTACTATGCTGGCCCTGATTGCAACTTTCGTTTTATCCCGCATTTTCTTGAAACCCGTTAAGCGGCTGGTGGAAGGCACTCATAAACTGGCTTCCGGTGATTTCAGCGTGCGTGTTGCATCATCCGATCAGGATGAAATCGGGCAACTAGCATCAGATTTTAATCACCTTGCCTGCACGCTGGAAAAGAATGAACAAATGCGCCGGGATTATATGGCAGATATCTCCCATGAATTACGCACTCCACTCTCTATTCTGCGTGGTGAGCTGGAAGCCTTACAGGATGGTGTCCGTCAGCCGACAGCGGAAACTATTCAGTCGCTACTGACAGAAGTTACCATTCTGACAAAATTAGTGGATGATTTACACTTGCTATCCCTGACGGATCGCGGTTCCCTGACTTATCGAAAAGAACGGGTTAATGTCAATGAGCTCCTGCAAATCGCTGCCGCTGCCTATCGTGGAGGTTTTGCCGATAAACAAATTTCACTGGAGTTATATTTACCGCAAAACACAGTAGTATTTGCAGACCCTAAGCGATTAACTCAACTATTCCATAATTTGCTGGAAAATAGCCTTCGCTATACTTCTGATCACGGAACAGTGCTTATCCACGGATATGTGAACCAGCAAAAATGGGTTTTAAACTGGCAAGATAGTGCTCCCGGTCTTACTTCTGAACAATGTCAGCGTATTTTTGAACGTTTCTACCGTTGCGAATCTTCCCGCAATCGAGCCAGTGGTGGCTCTGGTTTAGGTCTGGCAATCTGCTACAACATTATTGAAGCGCACAATGGTCTTATTTACGCTGAAATATCACCTTTAGGTGGTATTCAGATTCACATAGAATTACCCTTGTTCAAATTTCCTGAACAGAAGACGCCAAATAAGATATTGAAATAATGAGTGCACAATATACCGTTCTGATCGTTGAAGATGAACCTAAACTGGGACAGTTACTGGTTGATTATCTACAAACTGCCAATTATCAAACACAATGGTTGGTGCGCGGTGATGAGGTGGTTGCTCATGTCCAGCAACACCAGCCTGATATTATTCTGCTCGACCTGATGTTACCCGGACTTGACGGGTTATCTGTCTGTCGGGAAATCCGCAAATTTTCAGATATCCCCATTGTGATGATGACGGCTAAAACTGAAGAAATTGATCGCCTGCTGGGGCTGGAAATTGGTGCGGATGATTATGTCTGTAAGCCTTATAGCCCGCGCGAAGTCATTGCCAGAGTGAAAACTATTTTACGCCGCTGCTATCGTCCGCAGGATATCGTCAGCGAACAGGGAGCCCTGACGATTGATGAAAACCATTTTCAGGCTCGCTATCTTGAACGGGTGCTAGATCTGACTCCGGTTGAATTCCGGTTACTTAAAATCATATCCAGTCAGCCGGGGCGTGTTTTTTCCCGTGATCAACTGTTGAATAATCTCTATAACGATCATCGTATTGTGAATGATCGGACAATTGATAGCCATATAAAAAATCTACGCAGAAAATTAGAACAGCTGGATGAAGATAAATCTTTCATTCGCTCAATTTACGGACTGGGATATCGCTGGGAAGCAGAAATTTGCCGTCTGATGTAAGTTACCTACTGTTATTAAAAAAATTCACCTGCATAAATTTCAGGCTAAACTTAATCTGATAATTACCCAATCAGGAGAATTTCTTATGGCTATTGGTCACTATGATCTTAAGAAAGCGAAGAACGGGCAATTTTACTTCAATCTGGTAACAGCAAACGGTGATATTATTCTCAGCAGTGAGATGTACACCACTAAGGCTGCCGCCAATAAAGGTATTCACTCGGTGCAAATCAACTCTCCGGACAAAACCCGTCATGAAGTGAGGAAAAATAAATCTGGCAAAACATATTTTGTCCTGAAAGCCAGAAATCACCAGATTATTGGTATTAGTGAATCTTATGGTGATGAAACAACAATGAAAAAGGGAATGCAGTCTGTGATGAAAACCGGGGTAACAGATAAAATACGGGACTTAACCAAAGGAAGTTAGTTGTAGCTCGTTAACAGCGCCGCCTCCGCGGCGCGTTTTTATCAGCATATCCATTCACCATATCTATTTCCTCTCTATCTATGATATGTACCTTGCAAGACGATCTTGAAAGATAAAAGGTATAAGCGCTAAAATCCCCCCCTTTAACCTTACCCTTAGTAATGATATAGGGTAAGGTCTGATTTGAACTCAGACTGAGAACGCTAATAATATGTTTACTCCAGAATTACTTTCACCCGCCGGCTCCCTGAAAAACATGCGTTATGCCTTTGCTTATGGCGCAGATGCTATCTATGCCGGGCAGCCCCGTTACAGCCTGCGTGTTCGTAACAACGAATTTAACCATGAAACACTGGCTCAGGGGATTAAAGAAGCCCATGAATTAGGCAAACGTTTTTATGTCGTTGTCAATATTGCCCCACACAATGCAAAACTGAAAACCTTTATCCGCGACTTGAAGCCTGTGGTTGAAATGGGGCCAGATGCACTAATTATGTCCGATCCCGGTTTAATTATGATGGTGAGAGAAGCCTTTCCCGAAATGGATATCCATCTTTCCGTACAGGCAAACGCAGTTAACTGGGCAACGGTGAAATTCTGGAAACAAATGGGCTTAACGCGGGTGATTCTCTCACGTGAGCTTTCACTGGAAGAAATTGCAGAAATCCGCCAGCAGGTGCCTGAAATGGAGCTGGAAGTTTTCGTACATGGCGCACTTTGCATGGCTTATTCAGGCCGCTGTTTACTATCGGGCTATATCAATAAACGCGATCCTAATCAGGGAACCTGCACGAATGCCTGCCGCTGGGAATATAATGTGCAGGAAGGCAAAGAAGACGATACAGGCAATATCGTTCATACCCATGACCCTATTCCGGTTAAAAATATTGAGCCGACACTAGGACAGGGAAATCCGACGGATAAGGTATTCATGATAGAAGAAGCCAAACGTCCGGGTGAATATATGAGCGCATTCGAAGATGAACATGGCACTTATATCATGAACTCCAAAGATTTGCGGGCAGTGGAGCATGTAGATCGGCTGACTGGCATGGGTGTACATTCGCTGAAAATAGAAGGTCGCACTAAATCTTTCTACTATTGTGCCCGTACAGCTCAGGTATACCGCCGTGCCATCGATGATGCCGTTGCCGGTAAACCGTTTGATCCAACATTAATGAGCACTCTGGAAGGATTAGCTCATCGTGGTTATACCGAAGGCTTTTTGCGTCGCCATACTCACGATTCCTATCAAACCTATGAATATGGTTATTCAGTATCAGAGACGCAACAATTTGTCGGAGAATTTACCGGCAATCGAATCAACGGGCTGGCTGAAGTAGCAGTAAAAAATAAATTCCTCGTTGGTGACAATCTTGAAATTATGACGCCAGCAGGCAATATCAACTTTGTACTGGCATCAATGACAAACAAAAAAAATCAGGCTGTTGAAGTTGCTCCGGGTGACGGTCATATTGTTTACTTGCCTGTTCCTGAAGAAATTGAACTGAATTACGCGCTGCTGATCCGTAATCTAAAAGCGGGTAATACCCGAGCACCACATACAAATACAGTTCCTAAAAAATAATTCAGTATGAATTTTACAGAAATAGTTCCATTTTTTTAGAAACAGATCACATCAATACTATTTTATTTCTCGTATCATCCATTCTGAAAAATGAAGAACTAAAAAAGTTTCACTGTAAGACTAGGAACCACCTCCTTGGCTAGCTCAATCTCCCTTGGGCTAGCCTTTTCTTTTCCTGAAAATTTTAAAATTCGAAAAATCATCTGTAATATCAGCAAGAAAAAATCATTAACTGAATTACTAGTTATTGAGTTTATCCAGTCAATAATAATTATCTCACTACCCATTACAAAATTAATTGTAAATGAAAAAATCGGTTTGAATAAATATTACTCATATTTATTCAACATCCTGAAGGAATTTTTAGAAAAACACCTCGAGATAGTTATTTCCAACAGAGTCGATTGATATTATCTCACTATACACATGCATGACAGGAGTGAAATAATTAAATTTTAATAAACATAACATTAACTATGAAAAATATACCTAATGGATCCAAGTTACATCGCAGCAGCAAGGGAATGAATCCAGACCACTATGTAACTGGAAATGAGTAAAGCCAACAAAGAGGTAATGTGAAAGACGACGGGTATAATCTCAACTGAAGCGATCCACTACATCTTCCCTTCCTGCTCACCTTGTACTCCGTGCAAATATAAACAACAATCAGTAGCGCCTTTTGCAAACTGGAGTTAAACATGACTGATATCGTGAAGTTGTTAGGAAAAGACGCAGAAAGTTTATTGCAACATCAATGTTCCACTATTCCACGTGAAAATCTCTACATTCCGGGTGCAGATTTTGTTGATCGTGTAATGATCGAAAATAATCGGCCAAACGCAGTATTGCGCTCGATGCAAACTTTATTTAATCATGGGCGTCTGGCAGGAACTGGTTATCTTTCGATTCTGCCGGTTGATCAGGGCGTTGAACATTCAGCCAGTGCCTCTTTTGCAGCAAACCCGCTCTATTTTGACCCTAAAAATATTGTTGAATTAGCGATTGAAGCAGGATGTAACTGCGTTGCTTCAACTTATGGTGTTCTGGCATCTGTTTCCCGCCGCTATGCCCATAAAATTCCGTTTCTGGTGAAACTAAATCACAATGAAACTCTGACTTACCCCGCCGAATATGATCAGACTTTATATGCCAGTGTTGAACAGGCATTCAATATGGGTGCAGTTGCAGTTGGTGCGACGATTTATTATGGTTCTCATGAGTCACGCCGCCAGATAGAAGAAATTTCTGCTGCTTTCGAACGTGCCCATGAATTAGGAATGGTCACTGTACTGTGGGCATATTTACGTAATTCTGCCTTCAAAAAAGATGGCATTGATTACCATACAAGTGCCGATTTAACCGGTCAGGCAAACCATCTGGCAGCCACTATCGGCGCGGATATCGTTAAACAAAAAATGGCGGAAACTAATGGCGGTTACACTGCAATTGGTTTCGGGCATACAGATAAACGCGTCTATACTGAATTAACAACAGAGCACCCTATCGATTTAGTTCGTTATCAGTTGGCTAACTGTTACATGGGACGTGCCGGCCTAATCAACTCCGGTGGAGCTTCTGGTGCCAATGATTTGAATGATTCAGTCCGTACAGCGGTCATCAATAAACGCGCTGGAGGCATGGGGTTGATTCTTGGGCGTAAGGCATTTAAGAAGTCAATGAAAGAAGGCGTTGCCCTGATCCACTCAGTACAGGATGTCTACCTCGACAAAAATGTCACTATAGCCTGATAAAATCAGACTAATTCATTGAATAATAAATTAGATATGGGGATAGATATATCCCCATTTTCACGGTCAGTAACTACCACCATTGATGGAAATGATGTACCGGCCCTATCCCTTTTCCCACGTCTAATTTATCTGCCTGCACTAAGGCATTCTGTAAATAGGCTTTTGCAACTGGCACTGTGCTCTGCCAATCTTCATAACGTGGTCGTAATGCAGCAAGAGCCGCCGACAAAGTACAACCCGTGCCATGTGTATTGTGGGTATTAACTCTGGAAGCAGTAAAACGCCATTCTCCTTCAGGCGTAAACAACCAGTCAGGACTTTCTCCGTCGGTTAGGTGCCCTCCTTTCAACAAAACTGCCTGACAACCCATTGATAATAATTTTCGCCCTTGTTGCAACATTTCATCTTCTGTTTCCGCAGAAGAACATTTCAATAACGCTGCCGCTTCAGGTAAGTTAGGAGTAATTAAGGAAACAACAGGTAGTAGTAACTCTGTCATGGCTGTGGCCGCTTCTTCCGATAGTAACGGATCTCCGCTCTTTGCCAGCATCACTGTATCCAGCACAGTATAAGGAACTGGGTAACGATGCAGCATTTCCGCGACAACTTTTACATTAGCAACATTCGATAACATGCCAATTTTAATACTGTCTATCCTGACATCTGAAAGCACAGACTCAAGTTGAGCAGCAAGAAAACTGGGGTCAATATCGTAAACTGCCTGAACTCCGGTGGTATTTTGCGCAACGAGAGCGGTAATTACGGTTGTGCCATAAACGCCAAGTGCAGAAAAGGTTTTCAAATCGGCTTGAATGCCGGCACCACCGCTAGGATCAGTTCCTGCAATGGTCAATGAATGAATTGACATGATGATGATTCCTGCGACCAGCTCAGGAACAGCGGCAATCAGAATACCCATTCTCTTTCAAGTTGCCTTTTCAAGATCTATCGGATATGGGATATACCGAGACTTCCCTACGCTGGCATTATCCAGATCAGGTAATACGGGTACTTCTCAGTTCACTTAAGAACGCCCCGAGCCAAAATAAAAATCACTCTATTAGTATCCCAATAGAGTGATATTTGCAATATGTTATCGTCAAATAATGAAACAGATTAACGATATATATTCAGCTGGTCATGAAGATACCAGCAAAAATAAATTTATTACTTTTTATTACTTTTTATTACTATAAAGTTGTAACGTTTGCAGCAGCTGGCCCTTTAGGACCATCCTGAATTTCAAACTCAACTTGTTGGCCTTCAGACAATGTTTTAAATCCATCTTTCATAATTGCAGAAAAATGTACAAATACATCTTTGCTGCCATCAGCTGGAGTAATAAAACCAAAACCTTTAGACTCGTTGAACCACTTCACAGTACCAGTGATTTTTGCCATTTCAAAAATTTCCTTTGAATCACTTTATTAGCCGATTGGCATTAAAAAGAAACGAACCCGTATTCATTGCTGCTATTCATTAACAGAAACAGTACTTCGTTTACCCATGTGTTTTATCACATACTCTTTATATAATCGCAAGCCATTTTTTTCAGCGGCACGAGCTAAAGCACATATTTCAAATTATTAATATCTGCTTTTTATTTAACATCAACCAGAAGTATTTATATTACATAATACCATGAATTAAAAAGGAAATAGAATTTTAACCCTAGGAAAGTATTTTGATTTTTTTGATATATAATTCTGTTTATCACGCTTATTAAGAGATACAGCAGAGAGTTATAACTTTTAAACTTTATTGAAGAAGCAATAAAAGAATGGAGTATATTTATTAACACCTGAGAGTGTAATATGACTGCTCCAAATTCAGCTGGTTTATATTTTGTATATCCTTTATTAAAGATTGTTCAGTTGAATTCCATTTTATTCAATTTATAGACGTCCTTTATTATCTAAATAAGTCAGAAGCTGACATCATGTTTATAGCCCAGGAAGAACTGAGCTTTAAGCAGCCTATTACACGGATATTAGTTCAGTGCAAACATCTTATGGAGAAAACGGATAACATTCATTTTATATGCAATTTTTGCAGTTTAAATTTTCACATAGTTTTCTCACGTAATAAAATTTTGTTATCAGGGATTAATAAAATTAGATTCATTATAAATAAGTATCCCCCGGCATAGCCGGGGGTTTTTCATATGCGCCTATAAGGCTCTCTTACCTGCCGCGCCCTAACAGGCGCATCGCAATCTGACATTTGCATTCTAGTGA
>NZ_CAWNQF010000093.1:0-18040 GCF_963876465.1 Xenorhabdus sp. KK7.4 | reverse complement strand
TGCAAAAGGGAATCATGTGCTGGGTTCGTGCTGTGGCTCAACCAACTACATTCTGAGTAGCTACCTCAGAACAAATAATTCGGGGTTGCAGGAGTATGTTAGGGCGCAGTGTGGGTGAGGTAACTAATTGTAAGTTGAATATTAATAATCGAGAGCAGAAGATACTTTCATAAATACTTCAATAACGGCTAATAAATGCATTATATGAAAGTATTAATTCAGTGAGATTAGATATATAGTTAAGAACTGCTTCTATGGTTTCTGACACAATTTAGGGGAATTGATAAAAATTTGATGGCATATAGAATAATAGAGGTGACAACTACTACTATGATAGTGATAAATGCTAATAAAATACCCTGAATAGTTTTTATTTGGTTTATTCTCGTGAATGTAAAAGTTTATTAAGAACTAAATGTGAAACACAGTGCCTTAAATTAACTGGACTTTTTTGACTGGTAGTTATGGTTGGATGTAGAATCCGCCCCTATAAATCATAACCGCGGCTGGATGATTAATGGGAAAGCAGAAACAAAAAAGCAATGGAAGATTTCAGAGTAAGGTCACTTGGGCACAAGCTGTTCGTGATATTTTGGTAAAGGCTATGACAACAGGTCAATTAGTGCCGATATCAATTTTTGTCATAATATTGTTAACAGTTTATCGTATACCTGAAGCCGATCTATCTCTTCATATCAATAAAATTTTGGATGGGTTCATAGATCATTCTTTGGTTGGCTGGGGATTTTTTGTCGTAGCCATCATATTTTGGGTTGGTCATGCGGCAATGATGCGTCGTATGTTTAGTGCAGAAGTTGGTAGGATTGGTAAGGAAAAAACCCTTCATCAACAGGCACGTACTAGTCAACCACTGGGAACTAGTGACAAATAACAAATATTAAGGGGTAACTATGCTAACAGTGCTGTTTTATGTACTGTTGGGGCTTGCAACAGTACACTATATTTACGAGAGAATATTATTACCGTCTGTAAGACTGTATTACAGGAATCAGTTATTCTCTTTGCGTGATAGTATTAGGAACGAAATAATCAGTGATAAGTCAAAACTGGATACGACAGCGGCAAATTTGATTCATGAGGCGCTAAATAATGCAATTAATAGATTACATCTCCTGACCTTACCTAATCGCGTAAGGGCACGCAAAAGATTAGCCGCTAATCCGGAGATTGAAGCACGGATAAGAAAAGAGATTGAGCTTTTCAAAAAATGCAATAATCATCAGGTTATAGACACTATAAGAAAATCTGCTGATATACTGCAAAAAGTACTATTGTTTAATAGTCTTATGATGATTATGTACTTGTCGCCTTTTTTCTTGTTTTTTGCTATCTCATCCTTGATGGTTCGTGCGGCAAAAAATTTAATGAAGCAACTCAAGGATGACACTTACCTTGAGGAGGCGGTTATGCTTCTACCAGATCGCCAAGTTTCAAAAGTTGTGTTTACAGAAACACAATCACTCACTGCTTAGTAATTAATCTTCAAAAAAATTTATTCTAAAATAAATTTATCTCTATAGCCTCTGAATTATCGGGGGCTTTTTTTATTTCTTTACCCATTCCCTGAGTGGTTAAAGGAATACAGATAACTCATGCTGCCACTTCGTTCTCACCGCGTACCCAACGCATACGGACTGGTGGCATTTTTATTTGCGACTGTAGAGATATGGCTAGGGTTAATGTATGTGCTGGACAAAAGCCATAAACTCATTTCCTTTCAATATGTTGCTTGTGCGCAAGGGGCTGGACAAAACGACTTAACCATCTGTTTTTACATAACTCTTTTGTGCGCACCTCTTCAGGTGTATCGATACCGATATCCCTTTGCGCCGGGTTATCGCCGTCTGTCGGTATTAGCTATGACATGTCTCCTTTTCATCGAGCGTACTGACCGAATCAAAAATAACCCATGCCCCTGAGAATAACAGGTCATTATCAGCAACATCCGCTGTAGGCAGACGAAGTGATGTGACAGCCGGAGAGACGGCTTACATTGCCATCATGATTCACAGAGTAGTGATAGCTATGTAGTTAAATGACCAAAGTCCGATTATCGGATATTGGATTAACACAATGAGGGGTAGACATGTCACAAAGCGCAGGTACACACGCCATCACCGTTGCCATCAAATACGACACTGAAGCATTAAGCCAACTTGAATCACAGCTGGAACATATCGTTGAGTTATTAGATCGCATTCATGGTCGGCGTTATGACGAGGATATGACACTGGCAGTAGATAAAGGTGTTGTTGCCGAGGGCTTCAAACTATTTGATGGAGAAAAGAAACTCAGAGTAGCCATTCCTCCACTGAGAGAGACAATATATGGTCCTGTACAGACCGCTGAAATAATCAACGATGATCACATCCGTCAGATAGTCCGTGAAGAATTACGTCAGTTTGTTGCGCGTGAGAGTGAGCGCGGCGGATTGTTCTCTAAGTGGTGATGCCATGCCACCCCGCATCCCCCGAGCTTGCCGTAAGCAGGGTTGCCCCAAGACCACGACTGACCGCAGCGGCTACTGTCCTGACCATCTGCATACCGGCTGGCAGGCTCACCAACAGGGCAAGAGCCGACATGCCCGCGGTTATGGCAGCTCATGGGACAAACTCAGGGCCACTATCAAGCAACGGGATAAACACCTGTGTCAGCAATGCTTACGACAAGGGCGAGCCACGACAGGTACAACGGTAGACCATATTACACCCAAGGCGCATGGCGGCACGGATGCGTTATCAAATTTGCAATTGTTATGTGAAGCCTGCCATAGCCGTAAGACAGCAACCGAACGACTGAGATAATGATTCATTGAGGTCATAGTATGCTCATGAGTCAATCTATCCGATGGCATCATCACAGCTAAACACTCCCGTGATGATTTAATTTTTAACTGAAACCATTACCGCTGTCATGGTCACATTAGGGGAGGGGGAGGTGAGATCGCTACCCCTCTCGTGCCCTGAGGACCGCCGCCTAAGGGCTTTTTTTATGCCCGCGAAAAATGAAATTTAAATCGGTGGTTTATAAGGATTATTTTCTCTGTTTTTTCACTTCAGGAGGTTCTGAGTATGGCTGGAACGGCGGGCAGATCAGGTCGTCGCCCGAAGCCGACGGCACGAAAAGAACTGGCCGGCAATCCGGGTAAGCGCAAACTGAACCGGGATGAACCGGCGTTTACTCCGTTGACAGGCGTATCACCGCCTGATTGGTTTGTTGAGCACGAGATGCCGTTGGCGGTAGTGATGTGGGAGTTGACCAGCAAAGAACTGTGTGCGCAAGGATTACTGTGCGTAACCGATTTGACAGTGTTGGAACGCTGGTGTGTCGCCTACCAGTTCTGGCGGCAGGCAGTGATCAATATTGCCCGGCAGGGAAACACGGTCACAGGGGCAACAGGCGGCCCCATCAAAAACCCTGAGCTGACCGCCAAAAAGGAGCAGCAGTCTGAAATGGATACAACCGGTTCCATGCTGGGATTAGATCCGAGTAGTCGTCAGCGTCTGATTGGGGCCGCCGGACAGGCTAAAACGGACAATCCGTTTATGAGGATAATTTCATCATGAGCCGCAAATCTTACCTGAATGTTAATGCCGCGAACCAGTACGCCCGGGATGTAGTCCGGGGCAAGATTGAGGCGGGTCGTTATGTTAAAGAGGCCTGTCAGCGCCATCTGGATGATTTAAGTCAGGAAAAGGTTAAGGCCTTTAAGTACCGGTTCGATAAGGATTTAGCGGAGCAGGCGGCGAAGTTTATTCAGTTATTGCCCCACACAAAAGGGGAATGGGCATTTAAGCGGATGCCCATCACGCTGGAGTCGTGGCAATTGTTTATTGTCTGCTCGGCGTTTGGCTGGGTGCATAAGGGCAGCCGGTTACGCCGCTTTCGGGAAGTGTATACCGAAATTCCCCGTAAAAATGGTAAATCCGCCATTTCAGCCGGCGTCGCCCTCTATTGCTTCACCTGTGATGACGAATTCGGCGCGGAAGTCTATTCCGGTGCGACGACGGAGAAACAGGCGTGGGAAGTATTCCGGCCTGCCCGACTCATGTGTAAACGCACACCGATGCTGACGGAAGCATTCGGTATTGAAGTGAATGCCTCCAACCTGAACCGTCCGGTAGACGGGGCACGACTGGAACCCCTGATTGGCAATCCCGGTGACGGGCAGTCTCCCAGTTGTGCGATTGTGGATGAATACCATGAACATGATACCGACGACCTCTACACCACCATGCTTACCGGGATGGGGGCGCGGCGACAGCCGCTGATGTGGGCGATCACCACCGCAGGTTACAACATTGAAGGCCCGTGTTATGACAAGCGGCGCGAGGTGATTGAAATGCTGTCCGGCAATGTGCCCAATGATGAGCTGTTCGGCGTGATCTACACCGTGGATGAAGGGGATGACTGGACCTCCCCGGACGTGTTACGTAAGGCCAACCCCAATATGGGCGTGTCAGTCTATGCGGATTTCCTGCTGAGCCAGCAACAGCGTGCGATGAATAATCCCCGGCTTGCCAGTGTCTTTAAGACGAAGCACCTCAATATCTGGGTTTCTGCCCGAGAAGCGTATTTCAATATGGTGAGCTGGAAGCAGTGCGAAGATACCACGTTGACATTGGAACAATTTGAGGGTCAACCCTGTTTTCTGGCCTTTGACCTCGCCCGCAAGCTGGATATGAACAGCATGGCGCGATTGTTTGTCCGTGACATCGACGGCAAGCGGCATTTTTACAGTATTGCCCCGCGTTTCTGGGTGCCGTATGACACGGTGTACAGTGTGGAGCAGAACGAGAACCGCCGCACCGCTGAACGCTTTCAAAAGTGGGTAGGAATGGATCTGCTGACTGTCACCGAAGGGGCGGAGGTGGATTACCGCTATATACTGGAAGAAGCGAAAGCCGCCTGTCACCTGAACCCCGTCAGTGAAGCGCCGATTGACCCTTTCGGCGCGACGGGGCTGTCCCATGCACTGGCCGATGAAGGGATTAACCCGATCATTATTACCCAGAACTTTACCCAAATGAGTGACCCGATGAAGGAGCTGGAAGCCGCTATCCAGTCCGGGCGTTTTCACCACGATGGTAACCCGATTATGTCGTGGTGTATCGGTAACGTGGTGGGAAAAACGATGGGCGGAAATGATGACATCGTGCGCCCCATTAAGGAACAAAAGGACGGCAAAATCGATGGGGCGGTCGCGCTGATTATGGCGATGGGGCGGGCTATTTTACATGATGAACCTGATTTTCTGTCTAACCTCGACCCGGACGATCTCTTAATGCTATGAAAAATTTACTGATAGATATCACTGCCCTGACCGGCGTTGGGGCGGTGCTGACCGGCTGTTACCTGAAATACGGATTAGCGAATACCCTGATTATCGGCGGTAGTCTGTTGATCGGCTACGCGCTGGCGGTTGTCCGCAGGAGGCCCCATGCTACTTGATGCGCTGTTTCGCAGTGAACCGCTGGAAAATCCCCATACCCCGTTGACTGTGGAGTCAGCAGAGCATGATGGTCTGTTCCGCGCCGATGTCTATGTCAGCCCGGAAACCTCCATGAAACTGGCGGCAGTCTATGCCTGTATTTATGTGCTGGCCTCCTCGGTAGCCCAGATGCCGGTGCATGTGATGCGCAAGACCGGTAAATCGGTTGAGATGGCGCGGGAGCACCCGGTGTTTTATCTCCTCCATGACGAGCCGAACGACTGGCAGACCAGCTATAAATGGCGTGAGCTGAAACAGCGCCATATCCTCGGTTGGGGCAATGGCTATACGTGGGTCAAACGTAACCGGAAGGGCGAAGTGACTACGATGGAAGCCTGTATGCCGTGGCAAACCACGCTGTTAAAGACCGGTGGACGCTACACCTACGGGGTCTATAACGAAGAGGGCAATTTTGCCATCAGTCCCGACGACATGATCCACATCCGGGCATTGGGGAATAACCAGAAAATGGGCTTAAGCCCCATCCTGCAACATGCGGAAACCATCGGCATGGGCATGAGCGGGCAGAAGTACACCAGTGCGTTCTTTGGCGGTAATGCCCGCCCAGCCGGGATTGTCTCCGTAAAAGGGGAAATCAATGATAAGGGCTGGGAACGACTTAAACTGATGTGGCGTAAAGCAGCGGCGGCCCTGCGCAGTGAAGAAAACAAGACCATGCTGCTGCCGGCAGAGCTGGATTACAAAGCCCTGACCGTTTCGCCGGTGGATGCCCAGCTGATTGACATGATGAAGCTCAACCGCTCCATGATTGCCGGGCTGTTCAATGTACCGGCCCACATGATTAACGACCTTGAAAAAGCCACGTTTTCCAATATCAGCAATCAGGCCATTCAGTTTGTCCGCCACACTGTGATGCCGTGGGTGGTGAACTGGGAGCAGGAGCTGAACCGCCGGTTATTTACCCGGCAGGAGCGGATGGCCGGTTTTTATGTCCGCTTTAATCTGGCGGGATTATTGCGTGGCACCCCGCAGGAGCGCGCCCAGTTCTACCATTTTGCTATCACTGATGGCTGGATGAGTCGCAACGAAGCGCGGGCCTTTGAAGATATGAACCCGGTTGACGGGCTGGATGACATGCTGGTCAGCGTCAATGCCGCCAATCCCATTATTAACTCTCAACCGCCTGAACAGGAGGATCAAACCGATGCGTGACCGAGAAATGCGCTGTTACCCCGGTGAAGTGCGCACGGAAACCCCGGAGAACCAGCCGACCCGCATTGTCGGTTACGGCTCGGTGTTTAACAGTCGCTCTGAGCCGCTTTGGGGCTTTCGCGAAATTATCAAACCCGGGGCCTTTGATGAGGTGCTCAACGATGATGTGCGTGGGCTGTTTAACCATGACCCCAATTTTATTTTAGGCCGCAGTACGGCGGGCACTCTCACGTTGACCGTGGATGAACGCGGCCTGCAATACAGCATTCAGGCCCCCGATAATCAGACCATCCGGGATCTGGTGCTGGCTCCCTTACAGCGGGGCGATATTAGCCAGTCGTCCTTTGCTTTCCGGGTCGCCCGGGACGGTGAACACTGGTACGAAGACGACGAAGGGATTGTTATCCGGGAAATTCACCGTTTCTCCCGGCTCTACGATGTCAGTCCCGTGACTTATCCGGCGTATCAGGAGGCGGATTCCGCTGTACGCTCTTTGAATCAATGGAAAGAAGCCCGTGACAGTGGCGCTTTCCGGCAGGCTATCAACCAAAAACAGGCGCGTGAGCGCATGCTGACTTTACTGAATATTTAGGACGGGATCATGAAATTGCATGAACTGAAACAACGCCGTAACACGATTGCGGCTCAAATGCGCACCCTGCATGACACCATCGGCGAGACCGCATGGACTGATGAGCAGCGCACCGAATGGAACAAGGCGAAAACCGAGCTGGACGGCATTGATGCGCACATTCAGCGCGAGGAATCCTTGCGCAGTCTGGACCAACAACTGGTGGACAACACCGAACCCGAGCAGCGTCAGCAGCCCGAAACCGAGCAGCAAGAGCGCCGGGCGGCGGCCTTTGATAAGTTCCTGCGCCACGGGCTGGGGGAAATGACGACGGAAGAGCGTCAGGCGCTGCGTGAGTTGCGGGCTCAGGGGACGACCCCGGACGAGAAAGGCGGCTACACCGTGCCAACTCAGATGTTAAACAAAGTGGTGGAGTCCATGAAAGCCTATGGCGGGATTGCCAGTGTGGCGCAAATTCTCAGCACCTCCACCGGACAGACGATTGAGTGGGCGACTGCTGACGGCACCGCAGAAGAAGGCGAGCTGCTGGGTGAAAACACCGCCGCCAAAGAAGAAGACACCGAGTTCGGCACCGCGTCCCTCGGGGCGAAAAAGCTGTCCTCTAAAATTATCCGGGTCTCCAACGAGCTGTTGCAGGACTCCGGGATTGATATGGAAGCCTATCTGGCGAAACGGATTGCGGAGCGTATCGGTCGCGGTGAGGCCAAGTATCTGGTGAGGGGCACCGGCACGGGCAGTCCCCAGCAACCCAAAGGACTGGCAGCCTCGGTCACAGGCATGGTGGAAGCAGCCGCCAAATTCAGCTGGAAAGACATGAACGCCCTGAAACACGCGATTGACCCGGCCTACCGTAATGCGGGTACCTTCCGCTGGGCCTTCAATGACAGCACGCTGAAAATCATCACTGAAATGGAAGACGGTCAGAACCGCCCGCTGTGGTTGCCGGAAATTGCTGGTGTCGTCCCTTCGACGATATTAGGGGTGCCGTATGTTATCGATCAGGCGATTGCCGATATGGGACCGGGCAGTAAGTTTATCTACTGCGGTGACTTCAATCGCTTTATCGTGCGTCGCGTGGCCTATATGACCCTGAAGCGACTGGTAGAGCGCTATGCCGATTATGATCAGACCGCGTTCCTTGCCTTCCACCGCTTTGACTGCATTCTGGAAGATACCGCCGCGATTAAGGCACTGGTGAGCAAGGGTAACGCGCCGGCGGCTTAATCGGTCAGGCAAACCATCCGCCGCCTTGTGCGGTTTTTTTATGCCTGCGATCCGGTGCGGTCGCGGGCTGACAGGAGGTGCTGTGTCTTTTCCCTCACTGACTCTCCTCCGGCAGCAATGCCGTCTTGAGGAGGATAACACCGCCGAAGATGATCTACTGAAAACCTATTCCCGTGCTGCTATTAACCGAGTGGAAAGCTACCTGAACCGCCGACTGTATGAAGACCGTATCCCTACTGATGACCCGGACGGGCTGTTGGTCACCGAAGACGTGACACTGGCGATCATGCTGACCGTCGGCTACTGGTACGAAAACCGCGAGGCGCAAGCCTTACCCACCGGCTTTAAGGCTTTATTGGAGCCGTACCGTTTTATTCCGCTATAGGAGCACACCATGAGAGCAGGCGCACTGCGACACCGCATCAGACTGTTCCGCCCGGTCATTGAGCGGGATGCACTGGGGGCCGAAACTATCATTCCCCACTATGTGACCACGGTCTGGGCGAAAGCCAAAGCCTTGTCGAACCGCAAAACCCGCACCGCTGACCAACAGCAGGTGATTGAAATACAGGAATTCACCGTCAGACCGCGCAAGGATATTGATATCGACTGGCTGATTGAGCATCAGGGACGGCGGTTTACCGTGCGTGCGGTCGATAACAACCGGCCTGACCGTACGATTATCAGCACTGAAGCCGAGGTTCGCCATGATCGAGCTTGATATTCACGCCGATTTAGAACGCCTCACCCAATTACCGGTTTATCCGCTGCTCTTGCCGTCCTCGGTTTCAGAGGGGGTGACCTACCAGCGCATCAGCGATCCGGCCTTTGATACCGGATTAGCTCCGGCACAATTGATTGAGGGGCGTTTTCAAATCAGCATCATCACCCAAAATTACACGCAAGCCCTGCAATTGGAGGTCACGCTACGTACGGCATGGGAAGCGATACAACATGGCGTTATCGGTCGTACTCCGGTGCAATCAGTCACCCGCGGGGCACTGTTGCAGGAGATGGCGGAAGAAACCAATAACCGCAAGCGCTACCGTATTACCCGTGACTTTATCATTGCTTATACGGAGGCTGACCGATGATTAAGGCTAACGTATCCGGTCTGGCGGAATTAGGGCGCAAATTGCAGGAATTAGACGTTGCCCTCCAGACAAAGATTCTGCGTCAGGCGGGTAAAGCCGCGATGGAAATTGTGCAGGAAGATATGCAGGCTCACGCCGGGTATGACCCGAAGAGTCAAGGGCCGCACCTGCGGGACAATATCAAAATGCGTTCCACTAAATCCACGAAATACCCGGGCGGGGTGATGATCACCGTTGGCCCCACCAAAGCACATCGGATGAAAGCCTTAGCGCAGGAAATGGGCACGATTAAGCAGGTTCCCAGCCCCTTTATTCGTCCGGCCTTAGATTACAACAAAACCGCCGTGATGAAGGTGCTTGCGCAGGAAATCCGCGCGGCCTTATCCGGTTACAGTAAATAACCCTGATTGGAGTGAATCATGGCAGAGAGAAAATCCTCACCTGAGTATGCCGTGCTGCCTAAAGGCGCAATAGTGAAGTTTGGTAAGCCCGGTGACAGCGTCGCTCAGATGAAGCCGCTGGAAAACTGTAAAACACTGGGCGCAACCGGACTCACCGGTAGCTTTATTGACTGCACCACCCTGATGGATACCAATAAGCAGTTTATTTCCGATATGCCGGAAGGGCCGGAGAAGTCACTGGGCTTTATTGATAATCCCGAAGATGCGGATTTTGCGGCCTTTCTGAATGCGGCCCAGAATCATGAGACCGTGCAGCTTTACATTGCTCTGCCGAACAAGCGCACCGCGACGATGGTGTTAGCCCTGTCCGGCTGGGAGATGAACGACATTAACGCCCCGGCCAGTGAAGTCATTCAAATTACCGTTAAGGGCAAACAGAATAACCTCGTATGGGGTACCACCAAAACAGGAGTGACACCATGAAAGCCCTGAAAGCTGCATTACTGACCCCGCGCCCGCACATCAAAGCGGTCGAACTCTTTAGTACCCAAGTGAATCTGCGCCGGATGACGTCGGCTGAGTTACTGACGCTGGAAGAACAGGCGGAAAAACTGAGTCAAGCCGGGGACGGGCGCGAGGCTTCTCGCCTCAATATTCAGATGTTGCTCGATTGTCTGGTTGACGATAAAGGACAGGCGATTGCCGCCAGTGAGTTACCCAGTGCTGAGGAACTGATGGCGGTGCATGATAACGCCACGATCATTGAAGCCATCCAGATAGTGAAACGCCATGCTATCGGGACACTGGAGGAGGCCGAAAAAAACTAATCCATTCGCCGACGCTGCACTTTGCCTTTACCTTAGCAGAACAGCTCGGCGAAATAGACCCCTATCGCATCCTGTCGCTACCGGCCTCCACACTTAATGAGTGGCAGGCTTATTACCGACTGAAAAACCGCACACATTCCGACACGCCGCCGCCTGCCCCTGTTTCCACCTCTTCTAATACGGTGCAGGCGCAGTGCGAGGATGTCATGAGATTATTAGGTTAACGTATGGCGAATTTATCTAACCTGACGGTCGGCTTACTGGTTAATGCCACCTCATTTAAATCCCAAATTGCCGATGCGTACCGGTATGCCGGGCGGGAATCAGAACGCTTTGCTGATAAAGCCGCCAGTGACGGGAAAAAGGTCACCAAGACCTACAGTTCGTTAGCGAACCAGATCAAATCCGTGTCCGGGCAGCTAGCGTTACTGGCGGGCACCGGGTTCTCGCTGGGCACCATTATTTCCCACACGCGCAAATACGGGCAGGCATTGTCTGATCTGTCTGCCATTACCGGCGCGACCGGCGCACAGCTTAAAAAACTGGACGAAGACGCTCAGCGACTGGGAAGAACAACAGAATTCGGGGCCACCGGTGTTGCGCAGGCCCTGAAACTGATGGCCTCGGCGAAACCGGAGTTACTGAAGAATACGCAGGCACTGACACAGGCGACAGAGAAAGCCATTACGCTAGCACAAGCCTCCGGCATTGAATTACCGGAAGCGACCAAAGCCTTAGCACTGTCCCTGAATCAGTTCGGTGCGTCAGCGGCACAGGCCGATCGCTATATCAACGTACTGGCCGCTGGGGCAAAGTACGGCGCGTCCGAAATCAATGAAACCGCTTTAGCCATCAAAAACGGCGGCACAATGGCCTCACAAGCGGGGATGTCGTTTGAAGAACTCAATGCCGCGATTCAGGTGTTAGCCAAAGGGGGTATCAAAGGCGCGGAAGCGGGTGTGGCTATCCGTAACGTGGTGCTGGCGCTGGAGAAATCCACCGATAAAAACCTGAAACCCTCGGTGGTGGGCTTAAGTGCCGCGCTGGAGTACCTGAAAAACAAACAGCTATCGACGGCGCAGGCGGCGAAATTGTTCGGGCGGGCTAACCTCAGTGCCGCCTCACAGTTAGTCACCGGACGGCGTGAGCTGGATGAACTCAAACAGTCGCTGACCGGGACACAGGTGGCCTATGATCAGGCCGGAGAACGGGCCAATAACCTGAGCGCCGATCTGGATGTACTGGGAAAAGCCTTTGAGGGACTGGCGATTAAAGTCGGCAGTAGTGCTGACGGGCCGTTGCGTACCGGCGTGCAGAATGTAACCGGTGTCGTCAACAGTCTGTCTGAGAACTTCAATACGCTCGCCCGGGTTGCCTTGCATACCCTTATCCCGGTGATGGCCATAAAAATGACCGCGGGATTGCGGGAGAATGTCAGTGCATGGCGGGCGACGGAAAAGGCCGCCCGTGATACCGCCCGGCAGCAGGCTGATACTGCCCAGAAAACACTGGATTCTGCCCGGGCGATGCGTGAACAGGCCGGCCAGCAAAACCAATGGTTAGCGACACAGACACTCGTCAACAAACAGCATGGTATTTTCGTTAATTACCAGAAGGAATACGCCGCTAATTTTCGCCAGATTAAACAATCAATTGCCATTGAAACTTCAGCGAAAAATCAATTGGCCGAGGCGAACCGCCGGTTGTCGTATTCAACACGCCTCTTAAGTGGCACGGTCGCCGGTGCTCGTGGGGCATTATCTTTGCTGGGTGGTCCGCTTGGCGCAGCGGCACTGGCAGGTTCGGCGCTGTATGGATTATACAATCACACGGTGCAGACCAAAGAGGGATTACGGCAGTTAAAGGATCAAACAGTTGAAACTATTGCCGAGTTACAACGACTTTCTAAAATCAAGCTGGAGGTGGAGCTTGATAAAAATGATAGTGACATTAGCGATCTGAGTGGGGAGTTAGAAAGAGTTAATCGCCGACTGGAAAGGTACTCTGACCGAAGAATTGAACTGGCTAAAAAAGGATACTTTTTAGGCCCCGATCCTAAAGAATTGGAAAAAGAAAAGAGAGAGTTACTTAGCCGACAGGAGGACATATTAAAGGGATTAGAAAAGAAAACAGCGAGGGGTAAAAATATACGCTCAACCCTAGCGGCAGGCAAATTCGATGTTCCACCTCCACCCCCAATTACGCCCAAGCCCGAAGAGAGTAACAACAATCCGTGGACAGGCAGTGATGACGGCGAGGATAAAGGGAGCAAAAAGAAAAAAGGCAGCACTCAGATCCTGAATCAGTATCAGCAGTTACGTTTTGATATTGAACGGGCGCACACTACGAGTTTAGGCCGCATCCTGCTTAGCGAGCAGGAGACACAAAGAAAACTGGATGAAGTCGCTAAATCCGGCTTAGTCTCTCAGAGTGAAATTGAGCGCCTGAAAGCCCTCAATGCAGCAAACCACCAGAAACAGCGACAGGAACTGGCAGAACGCTACGCCCCGGCAAAAGCCCTTATCCGGCAAGAGCGGGACGCGAGCAAAGAGCTGAAAGCCCTGTATGCTGAACGGTTGTTGACTGAACAGGAATATTTTTTAGCCAGAAAAACCCTCCAACAAACCTCAGTGAAAGATCAGCTGGCAGAACAGGCCAGACAACTTGCTGCGCCCCGACTTGATATGGCGGGTGAGGTTGATCCCGTTACCCAATTGAAAAACCAGCTCACAGAACAAACGGCTCTTTATGAAGCGTATTATCGTAATAACCGCATCAGTAAAGAGCGTTATGAGCAATTGACTACGGCAGCAGGCACGCGTTCTAGAGATGCCCAGCTTGCGGCCGCCAAAGAACTGTACGGGGCGCAGGGGGATTTTCAGCGGATGCAAATCAATCTGTTAGATGTGGTTGAACAACGGACAAGTAATGCCCTGACCGGCATGTTAACCGGCAGTAAGTCGTTCTCTGAATCCATGCGGGAGCTGTCCGCCTCATTAGCCCAATCGATTATTCAGGACTTGGTGCGTATTGCGATGCAGGCACTGATCACCAAAGCCATCTCAGGCTTCTTCGGCGGGGGTGGTATGGCAAATATGGGCACCAATGCCTTAGCCTCAGCCGGGGACAATATGGGTTCGATTGGTTCCGGTACTACAATTACCCCCGATATCTGGAAAAGCCCGATCCCGAACGCAAAAGGCGGGGTTTATCAATCGACCAACTTAAGTCAGTACAGCGGGCAGATTGTCAGCAGTCCGACTTTATTTGCTTTTGCGAAAGGCGGTGGCGTGATGGGGGAAGCCGGTCCCGAAGCGATTTTACCGTTAAAGCGCGGTTCCGATGGTCGGTTGGGCGTAGAGGCTAGCGGTAGCACCAACAACCAAACCACCAATCATGTCAGCATCGTAATTCATTCTGATGGGAATCAGGAAGTGAAGGCAACCAGCGGCTTTGAATCGGCAGGACAGGATATTGCGAAGTTTATCGACCAGCGATTTAAGACCCTGTTACACAAGAGTCTCGGGCAGGGCGGTGAACTCAGTGTGGCGATTAAAGGAGGACGGCGATGATAAAGACGTTTGATTTTCCCGCTCGGGTCGGGGCGGCAGGGGAATTTGAACCGGTGGTGCGATCTGTTCAGTTCGGCGATGGGTACAAGCAAACCACCGGTGACGGCATCAATGCGCAGCGGGAAAGCTGGCCGCTGTCATTTGTGGGACCCTTGTCGGATATTCAGCCGATTATGGCTTTCTTACGTGAACATCAGGGCTGGCGTTCCTTTAAGTGGCGTAACCCGTTATCGGAGTTAGGGCTGTATCAGGCGGGGAAATTCAATATACAGGCACATGGGGCTTACTTCACGCTGTCCGTGATCTTTACCCGCACTTACCATCCGTAGAGAACATCATTATGACGATAAACACGACACTCCAGCAACTGGAGCCGGGGAGCAAAGTCTTATTGTTTGCCCTTGATGGTTCAGCGTTTGGCGGGCCAGAGCTGTACTTTCATAACCACCCGATAGCGTACACGCAGGCGGAGCTGGAAAGTTCAGACAATTTACCTGCTAAATCCCTCTGGTGGCAGGGCGTAGAATATAAGCCGTGGCCGGTTGAGGTTAAGGGGCTGGAAATTCAGAGTGATGGCAGTACCGCTTCTCCCGCGTTAAGGGTCGCCAATCTGGATGGCACCATCAGCGCCCTGTGTCTGGCTTACCATAATATGGCGCAGGCACGTATGACTATTCGCATGACCTTCACCCATTATCTGGATGCGCGCAACTTCCCCGAGGGTAACCCGGAGGCTGACCCGACACAGGAAAAAGTAGACGTTTTCTACATTGACAGTAAAACCCATGAAGATAATACCGAAGTCCATTTCGCTTTATCTTCTCCGGCAGATTTGCAGGGGATCCAGATCCCCACCCGTCAAATCCATAGCCTGTGTACATGGTGTATGCGTGGGCTGTATCGTAAATCCCCCTGTAATTACACCGGAACGCGCTATTTTGATGAAGAGGGCAATCCAACGGATGATCCGTCAAAGGATGTATGCGGTGGCCTGATGAATGATTGCAAACTGCGGTTCGGTGAAAATGCGCAATTGCCGTTTGGTGGCTTTCCCGGTTCCGCCTTGCTGAGACGTTAATCATTTGCTACAACTAGGGGGTATGATAACCAGTCTGATTAGGATAATGACATGAAATATCGCCTGCTTTTTGTTGTCGCTGCGTTGTTGTTTTCATCCTCATATGCTGCCGCTCAGGAAGGGTATTGGTATGAGGGTTGCCCGAAGTACTCAAAGAGAGGGTTAAATGAGGCGCTAGATGAATCGATAAGAACCCCTGTTGAGTCTGTCAGCGAGTTACAACAATATAGTAAAGGGGAGCTAGAAAACCAGCTCAAAAAAGAAGAGTGTGATATACGTAATCTCGCTGAACACAAAAAAGAAATTGAACAAAGATTACGGGAAATTGAAGCAATACAAAAATCGTAAAATTACTCGTCATTACTATCTTGAATGAAATAGCCCCTTTTGGGGCTTTTTTCGTTATGGAGCCTTTATGCGTCCTCATATTATCCAAGCCATCCTAGCACACGCGCAGGCCGACTACCCGAATGAATGCTGTGGGTTAGTCATTCAGAACAGCCGCAAACAACAGTATCTTCCCTGTCGCAATACAGCCTCAGTGCCAACAGAACAGTTCAGCCTCCACCCGGAAGATTACGCCGCCGCCGAAGATACCGGAACGATAGTGGCGATTGTCCACAGTCACCCGGATGCGACCACCCAGCCCAGTCAGTTAGACATTGCCCAGTGTGATCTGTCACAGCTCCCGTGGGTGATTGTCTCATGGCCGGAAGGGGATATCCGTACGCTAATGCCCTCGGCGGGTATCAAGCCTTTGCTGGAACGTCCGTTTGTCCACGGTATCTGGGATTGTTACGCCATTGTCCGTGACTGGTATCGGCTGGAGCGCAACATTGAATTACCGGATTTTGTCCGGACGGATGGCTGGTGGAACCGTGGCGAAAATCTCTATATGCAGCACTACGCCTCGGCGGGGTTTGTTGAGTGCAGCGGGGAATTACAGGTCGGGGATGTGATCATCATGCAGGTGCAGGCCCGTGAACCTAATCATGCCGGGGTGTATCTCGGTGACGGATTAATGCTGCACCATATGTACGGGCAACTCAGCAACCGTGTGTCTTACAGTGGCTACTGGCAGGAACGCACGGTGAAAATCGTCAGATATAAGGAGGAGTGATGGAAACGATACGCACAATACGCTTATACGGCACACTGGGTACGCAGTTCGGACGAGCGCATCGGCTGGCAGTCTCTTCACCGCAGGAGGCGATCCGGGCCTTGTCTGTGCTGATTGAGGGTTTTGAAAAATACCTCCTCACCGCCAGAGAGCGCGGACTCACTTTTGCTGTATTTATCGGTAAGCGCAATATCAGTCAGGATGAACTAGCCTTTTCCGGGGAAGGTGATATTCGGATTGTCCCGGTGATCATTGGCAGCAAGAAAGCAGGGGTATTACAAACCATCCTCGGGGCAGTCATGGTAGTGGCTGGTGTGTTCTTATGGGCGACACCGTTTGGTGCGCCGATGGTGATGTCCGGTGTGGGTATGATGCTGGGCGGCGTGGTGCAGATGTTGTCCCCGATGCCGGGCGGACTGGCGCGACGGGAAGACCCCGACAATAAACCCTCGTATGCGTTTGGTGGTCCGGTCAACTCCATCGCGCAGGGCAACCCCGTGCCGATTGGGTACGGCAAGCGCCGCATCGGAGGTGCCATTATCTCTGCGGGGATTTACGCCGAAGATCAACAATAACGCTTCACAGTGTTCAGTCAGGTCGCTCAGGCGGCTTTTTTTACGGGTGAAATATGGAACAGCATCAGATTCAGGGCAGTAAAGGCGGCAGTGACAGCCCCCGCACCCCGGTCGAATCGCCGGATTCGTTACAGTCAACCTCGTATGCCAAAATCTTACTGGCACTGGGGGAAGGGGAATTCGCCGGTGGACTGGATGGGACCAATATCTTTCTGGATAACACGCCCATTATCGGGCCGGACGGTAAATCTAACTTTGAGGGGGTGAAGTGGGAATTTCGCCACGGGACCCCACATCAGGACTATATCAAAGGGGTGCCAGCCGTTGAAAATGAGTTAACAGTGGGCACGGAGTTAGCTGAATCATGGGTGAGATCGGTCACCAATACCCAGTTATCCGCTGTGCGCATCCGCTTGTCATGGCCCCAGTTGCAGACGCAGAAAGAAAACGGGGATACCGTCGGTTACCGCATTGATTATGTGATTGAAGTTGCGACAGACGGCGGTGCTTATCAGGCAGTGCTGAGCACAGCCGCCGATGGCAAGACGACCACCAAATATGAACGTTCACACCGCATCGATTTACCCAAAGCGCATTCTGGCTGGCAGGTGCGTGTTCGTCGGTTAACGCCTAAGCAGAACAGTAACCGGATTGCTGATGCCATGATGGTCGAGGCCATTACAGAGGTTATCGATGCTAAGCTGAGTTACCCCGAAACCGCCTTGTTGCATGTTCAGTTTGATGCCAAACAGTTTCGCAATATCCCGCAGGTTTCCTGTGAGCCGAAGATGCGCGTTATTCGTGTGCCGGATAATTATAACCCTGAAGCCCGCAGTTACTCTGGCGTGTGGTCAGGACAATTCAAATGGGCA
>NZ_CAWNQF010000092.1:0-18148 GCF_963876465.1 Xenorhabdus sp. KK7.4 | reverse complement strand
TGCCTGAGATTGGCCGATGCGGCTTCCAACGCCTGCTCCAGCTTCACCAGCCAGACATCGGCATACGGATTATCGGCAGCGGCATCCACACTGATGTTGGCCGCTCGTTTAATCACCTGCGGCATTCCGAGGATCGCCGTTACCTGATGTGTCTTGCTGATCTCTTCCCGCCGGCGCCCTGCCCAGAGCCGGATGGCATAGTGGGTATGTAATTCAATCGTTAATGACGAGGTTAGGACACCGGCACGTAAACGCGGCTGAGATGCGGTTTTTTCTTCTGCATCAGACATGCACAAAAACTCCTGTTTAGCCTTGATAAGTCAGTCAAACTATCAGGGCAAAACAGGCGGTGACTCAATGAATAACCAGTTATCGAAAAAGGGAAGATTGAAGGCTGTTATTTATTGTCAGAAATGATGATTTTTTAGTCTTGTGTGCCATAGGCACAACCGGATAATTTTTAACCCTCACTGACTCAGACGATACAGCAGGTTTCCGTCTTCGTTACACGGGTCAAAACAGTTTATTTTTTAATCTTGTGTGCCATGGGCACACTTGTATAATTTTCAATCATTATTGATTCAGATAACACAGCCGGATTTTCCATCTTCATTGCGCAGGTTAAAACCGTCTGTTTTTTAATCTTGTGTGCCATGGGCACACTTGTACGATTTTCAATCATTATTGATTCAGATAACACAGCCGGATTTTCCGTCTTCATTGCACGGGGCAAAACAGTCTGTTTTTTAATCTCGTGTGCCACGGGCATAGTCATTTGCTTTTTAATCAGTATTATCATGACGGTATTTCGCCCTTGTCAGTCGCTGCCGGATGTCTTTCACGACACTGCGTACATGGGTTTGTGAGGAAGGTGATACAGGCCGCTCAACAGGTTGAGTAAACTCAACCGATGTCTTCCCGGGGGCAGGCGTGGTAGCCGCCGTTTCAGCCTGCCCGTATAATTTTCCATCCCGTGCCCGTTTCATCATCGTCAGCAGCCAGCCGACCGGGTTACCGATTTTTCCGGCCCGTAACGCTTTGTCCAGACAGCTCAGTACAGTCTGTGCCTGTTCAGCGGGCAGCGCCTGTAACTGGCTGGTCAGCATTGTCACATCGTCCGGTTCCAGTTGTCGGCAAAGTCCTTCTGGTAGAAAAACCGCAGATTGCGGATCAACGTATGTTTTTTTATTCACACTCTGTGTGAAAGAACGTACATAACAGTTCGGTTTAGCTGAATCACTATAACGCGTTGATTTCAGACTGAGTTCGGCATCCGAATTCAGTGTATTCTGCCCCTTTGGAAGACAGGATTCGGTTTCCGAACCCGGCTTAATCTCCCTGAGTTCGGTTTGCTGTTTGCCTGGTTGAAGCGACTGACGCATCACCCTTTGCTGCGGTGTCTGCACCGCATTCAGCCGCTCTTCCAGCAAACGGAGATGACTGTGGCGATGGCGCATCAACGGATCTTCTTTGATGTCAGTCAGCACGTCCCGGGCCGTCTGGCTGATAGTCCGGTTTTTGCTGCGACAGGCTTCCGCCACGGTATCCAGCCAGTGCGGGTCGAGCATTTCGGCATCACGGTAGGTCAGCGGTTCATCGTGTTGCGCATAGATATTGCCCCGCACCCGCCCATGCTCATCCCGGATACGTTTGCACAGACTCAGCCAGCCGGTTATTCGCAGCATCAGTAATACCCGGCTGACCGTTTCACGCGACGCCTTGCCTTTATAGGGGGACGCCAGCAACACCTGCAATTCGTCATAGCTGGGAAACACCGCGCCTTCATTATTCAACGCATACAACCGGATCATCATCCAGCCGGTTTTATCCAGCGGCGACAGACGATCATCCAGTAACAGGCGGCGGGGATAGGCATCCTGAATATTGCCCATAAACAACAGACCACTGCGAAGTTGTGAAACGTCATCGTCTGCGCGGTGCTCCAGACGTATTTTCATCCTGGCAATTGTGTGGGCAATTATGCTGTCTGCTGACAGGTTTATCATGATCCCGTATCTCCGGCCTTTGCCTTTCCATTTAATCGGTAAAAATAATGTCAGGGCTGCACCCTGTTGCGTTGAACAGGATGCAGCATGACACCTCTTCAATACTGACTATTTACGAATTTCATTGTTGTAACGTTCATGGAGCATCAGCTCCCACGATTGTCCGTCATCCCGGCTTAACAACCGCCAGAACAACCCCACATTGATTTTCAGATACCCGTTGCCTTTTTCTTTCAGCCGGACGTAATTGCGCTCGCCCCGCTGATAACACCGCACCTGATGTTGCGCCTTGCGACGCAGTGACAACGGTGTTGTGACAGGGACATGCAGGCCGGGCATCATTTCCGTTAATTTTCCAGACATCGTTTCCTTTTCTGTTTATTTTTCATTGAGGGCTTTCAGGCCTGTTTTCTGACCGATTCAGACGCTTCGTTGTTCGGCCAGTCTTTCACCGCATGCCAGACGGCCGTCAGCGAGAGTTGATGATGCGCGGCCATCTCCAGCATCATATCCAGCCCTTCGGCGCTGTCCGCATTGACAATCGCTGCGGCCTGCCAGCGTTGCCACAACTCACGATTCTCCTCTTCTGTCAGGGGAGAATTGCGTCCCGGTTTTACGGTCACCCCGGAAATACGTCGGCGGGCGGCGATTTCCAGACTGGACAAACCGAAAAAATACCGCATCAGTTCAATAGAGCCGCCTAATTCCAATGCCCGGTCAATGCGTTGTAACCGCTGCTGCTCAATCCGCGCCTGATGTAAGATGCGTACCAGATTACTGTGATGGATCTGGATGGTCAGCACCGACACCGGGCTGTTGCCCAGATAGTGCAGATCTTCAATCGTCAGATTCTGCAATATCAGCATTTCAGCGGGGGCCAGCCCCAGCGCCTCACAACGGCGGATGTAGCCGTTTTTCAAATCCATCACCAACTGCAACAGCAGGTTGTTGGTGGCTTGCGATAAATGATGCATACATTTCCTCCACTATCAGGTCAGTCAAAACAAATTGAACAACGCATTGGAAACAGGCACGCGCCCCGATCTGGTTACCCCGTTAGCATCTCCGGCGCTATCTGGCGCTGAAGTTCACGCAAACGACGGATCACCCGGATAAGACGCAGAAACTTCACCGTCTGGGTATCATCCAGTAACGGGGTTTCCTCCCGTCCGACCGTGCCGAACAGAACCGTAGTCAGCGTTAATTCCGGGGCATCAGTCGTGCTTTCTCCGGTCAGACTGACCAATAAACGCGAAAAAGCCTGCGCTGCCTGCGCATTGACCAGACAAAAGCCGGCTGCGTGTTCCTCTGAGGTCGGTAACAAATCACTGTCACAGCCCATCACTTCGGCCAGTTCAAACGCCAGCCGGAACGCCATCCCTTGCAGATGCTCGATATCGTCCTGCATCGGGGGAATGTCCCAGACCGAACTGACCGGCTCCAGTCCGGTTTGAGCAAAGTGCAGGCATTCGACTTTCGGAGCAGGCTGAGGTGATTCAGGCGGATTATCCTCGTTATTCGGCTGATAAGGCGGGAGCACCGGATTTTTACGGGAGAACGCAACAGATGAGTCCGTTTCTTCCGGAGGATGTACCGTCTCCGGGTCCGGTGCTACCTCGCTGACGGGCTGAGAAACGCGCCGCGGGTGCGATCCCCGGTTTGGCGCTCGAATCGGTGCCACGTTATGGGTTGCAGCAGAAACCGCCGGCCTGTATTCAAACGCGGTCGCCTGTTCGCCAAAGAGTTGTCTGCGATTACTTTCTTTCGGATCTAATTCCAGTATCCAGCGGTCATAATTGAGTTGCGGGTGTGGCAGAGCCTGCAATAAATCGCCAATCAACTCATCCCTGAACATGTCCGGCGACCAGGCTTCCAGTGCATCAAACCGACGACAACAGGTTCCAAAAACTTCATCAAAGGTCCGCGTGGATCCCGGATTGATACTGAAAATGTACTGCTGCCAGACCGTCTCCGCATCCTGCCGTAATGCCAGTAATCTCCGGATTTGCCCTACGCTCAACCCTGCATTCAGTAGGTTCGGCATCCACGGGTACAGGTACTGCACCGTATCTTCCATCCGGCTGATATAACTGCGGCTGACAGGAAAGCCCGCTTCACCCAACAACCCCGATAACTCATTTTGGGTGAGTTTCTTTTGCTTTTGTGCTTCATACAGGGTTCTAGCCTGACAGACGCCTAATGCTTTTTCAATAAAACTCAGATCGCCCCGCAGTTCATTTTCCGCCAGATGTCCGATCACACACTGCAACCGTCCCGGCCACGGTTTAAACAGGCAATGCACCCGGTAAAACCGCTCATCACCGGTTTCCTGCCACAGCTCAGACAGTATTTGATAGCGCGTATTCCCGCCATCACTGAAGATATAAACCTCATCGCCCTCCGGATCGCGGGTGACTTTCGGCACCGTATCCAATCCACGGGCTTTGATTGACGCTTTGATATCGTCATAGCGCGGATTGCGGCTGGTCCGGGGGTTATCCGGATTGGGGCGTAGCTGATCTAATGTCAGGACCATCGGCATTTCTGCCATCGGCGGGCTGTCATTGAGTGTGGCGACGGCCTGCCGCCCCTGCTGTAACAAGGCATGGCCTAAATTCTGCGTATTACGTCCCATCCGTTACCTCCCGCTGTTATCGACATCCGAAAAACGGGTATATTGCGCCTCAAACCGCACACGCACCGTGCCTGTCGGTCCCTGTCGCTGCTTGCCGATAATGATTTCGGCAATACCCGCATCCGGCGTGTTCTCGTGATAGACTTCGTCGCGGTAAAGGTGCAATATCAAATCGGCATCCTGCTCCAGCGAACCGGAATCACGCAGATCCCCATTATTGGGGCGTTTATCAGGGCGGTTTTCGACTTGTCGGTTAAGCTGGGACAGCGCCAGTACCGGGCAATCCAGTTCTTTGCCTAACGCTTTCAGGCTGCGGGAGATATCGGCAATTTCCTGTGTGCGGTTTTCCTGTCCGGGCGCACACATCAGCTGGAGGTAATCCACCATAATCAGGGCAGGTTTACCGTATTTACGGGTATAACGGCGGGCGCGGGCACGCAGTAATGCAGGCGTCTGGTGGCTGCAATCATCGATAATCAGGCGCTGATCCCACTGGCTGAACTGTTCCAGACTCTGGCTGATACGTCCCCACTGCTCGTCATCCAGTATCCCGTTGCGCAGGGCACTTAAAGCCACGCCGCCTTCCATTGAAGAGAGGCGCAGCATCAGTTGGGCCGTCGGCATTTCCAGACTGAAAATCTGCACCACCGCCTCGTCCCGCTGTCGCAGGGCACCAAGGCAACAGGCCAGCCCCAGTGCGGTTTTGCCCATCGAAGGACGCGCGGCCAGCAGGATCAGGTCACCAGCCTGTAAGCCACAGGTCATTTCATCCAGCACCTGAAACCCGGTCGGGGTGCCGGTGATCCCGTTACTGCCCTGAATGCGCTCCAGATGAGAAATCAGTGCCTCGGCGCCCTGCAACAGGGTGACCTCCTGCTGTTGTCGGGTCGCCCCTTTTTCAGCCAGACGGAACAACTGACTTTCGGCCTGTTCGGCCAGCGCAGCGGCCTGAACATGGGGCTGAAAAACCTCCGTGCTGAGGGCGTTGCCCAGTGCCAGTAACTGACGCAACTGGCTTTTTTCGGCCACCATGCGGGCGTATTCCACAATATTGGCGGCACTGGGTGTGTTTTGACACACTTCGGCCACATAGGCAAAGCCCCCCACGTTGTCCAGACGCCCCTGATGGGTCAGTAAATCCGTCAGGGTGAGCAAATCATACGGGGTATTTTTTTCTGTCAGTTCAACTATCGCCTGAAACAGTATCCGGTGTGCCGGAAAGAAAAAATCGTCCGGGGTGAGTAGCTGGACAAGGTCATCCCAGCGATCATTATCCAGTATCAACCCGCCAATCACGGCCATTTCAGCGTAACCATTGCTGGGTTGTACTTCATTCGCGGCTTGTAAAAAATCATGCCTGTGCATCACCAGCCTCCCTGCTGACAGTATTCAGCGCCGCGATTAACCGCTGTTGCAGTTGAGGGGAAGCCACCCAGAACAGCACTTCGCTGGCGGTTAAATACTGCGGTTTATCCTGTGCCCAACCGCATTCCAGCAAAGCCACATCATCCGGTGTCCCCGGCATCAGTGACTGCGCACATAATTCTTCTTCACTACGGGGACTGAAATGCTCAACGAGGTCAGATGAAACACCCCAGATAGCCGGTAATAATGCCTGAAACTTTGCCTGCGCCGCTTGACGATCCGGTGCATCGATAAACACAAACCACTCATCCTGCGTATCCGTGAACGGCAGTTCGGCATTGTCATAACAAAAACAGACAGCTCGCCAGATAACATTCATTTTGCGCCTCCCGTCGGCTGGCTGACCAGGACCGCATCAAACCTGGCGGCCCATTCGGGGAACAACTCACAGGCAAGACGGTGCATGGTTTGCGCCGCCGCCGGGCTTTTGCGGGTGGTTTTGTATTCCAGACGATGAACGGGCTGAGCACGAACATGCCCCAGTTTGTAGATATCCAGCAGATCAATACGGGTGCGCAGTAGCTGGTAAACCTGTCTTCCACTCAACGCTGACGTATCGTAACGTTGCTGTTCGATAATATCGGTCAGCTCATTGAGCGTATCTCTGTCCAGATTGGTGCCTTCAATGCCATTGGCCAGTATCTGGATCAGCGGCAGCTGAATACCGTAATTCTCAAAGGATTGCAGTCGGGTCAGCATTCGCAACGTGCCGCGCAGAAACTCACGGACATCCGGCAGGATAGGTTTAATTATACCCAGCACACACTGAGTTGCAGTCAGTACCACCAGTTCCGTCATCACCCCGGTCGCACCTTTAGAGTCTATGATAATGACGTCATATTGATGAAAGCGCGGATGTTGCAGGATATTGCGCAAACGCAGTCGTCCATCCGGGGCATGCAGCATCGCGGTTGGCAGGAGTTCATCGGGATCGTTGGAAACGATAATATCGAGATTGCCGATCGCCGAGCGGGAAATGATCGTGTCTGCCTGACTCAGATCCACCGTCTGCATCAACAATTCATACAACCCGGCTGGCGCTTCATAAACCAGATTAAAAATACTACTGGATGTGGGTTGTGAGTAATCAGCGTCAATCAGGAGAGTCTGTAGACCGGCATCAGCAAAAAATCCGGCCAGATTTGCAGCATGGGTGGATTTACCTTCGCCACCTTTGGGGGAAATTATCGGAAGTATTTTCATGTTGTACACTCAGTAGTTTGAGCGTACAAACCAATGCAAAAATCAACTGGTTACATTTTCTTAACTTTGGAGGGGATTGAAAATCCCCGTGTCGGTGGTTCGATTCCGCCTCCGGGCACCACTTCAACTTCCAGTGAAGTCCAGCCCAGTAAAACAATTCTTAGCAAGTCCTGCAAAATCAATACCATTTCCTATTTCTACGTCCAGTTTCGTCTGTTGCAATCAAGATGCAGCGAAGGGCATAATTCGGGGCATTTACCGTTCGATTAAAGGAATGCCCTTAATAATGAAACTAAACGCACGACAAATCGAAACTGCAAAGCCCAAAGAAAAAACCTACAAACTCGCCGATGGCGGGGGCCTTTATTTAGAAGTCTCGTCACGCGGTTCAAAATACTGGCGGATGAAGTATTACCGCCCGACCGATAAGAAAGAAGATCGTCTGGCATTTGGTGTTTATCCGGCAGTATCGTTAGCCGATGCCCGCGCCAGACGGGATGAAGCCAAAAAGCTGATGGCACAGGGCATCGATCCCAAAGCCGAGAAAAAAGGCACTGCCTCGCCATCGAAAGTCACACATACCTTTGAACATATCGCCCGTGAATGGCACGCCAGTAACAAACGCTGGAGTGACAGACATAGCCAAACCGTGCTGCGCAGCCTTGAACAGTACATTTTCCCGCAGATTGGCAAGCTCAACATTACCACGCTAAGAACCAGCCAGCTTTTAGCCCCCATCAAAATGATTGATGATGCAGGTAAACACAATATCGCCCAGCGATTGCAACAACGTGTTACCGCTATCATGCGCTATGCCGTCCAGAATGATATCCTCGAATCCAGCCCCGCCAGTGATATGGCTGGCGCACTTTCCACCGTAAAATCACGCCATCACCCTGCCCTGCCTCATGAAGATTTACCGGATTTCCTGAGCCGATTGTCTGTTTATCGCGGGCGCTTGCTGACCAAAATCGCGGTAGGACTGACACTGCTGACATGTGTCCGCTCTAGTGAGCTACGATTCGCCCGCTGGCAGGAAATCGACCTTGAAAATGCGGTGTGGAAAATTCCCGCCACAAGACAACCTATTAAAGGCGTTCGCTTTTCTGAGCGCGGCATGAAAATGAAAACCGATCACATCGTGCCGTTAAGCCGTCAGGCTGTCCGGCTTATCAACACGTTGCAGGAACTGAGCGGCAACTGCGAAGTGATGTTCCCCAGCGATCATAATTCCGCGAAAGTCATGAGCGAAAACACGGTTAACAAGGCGTTACGAGCAATGGGCTACGACACCCAAACCGAAGTCTGCGGGCATGGTTTCCGCACAATGGCGCGTGGTGCAATGGGGGAATCCGGCCTCTGGAGCGATGACGCCATCGAGCGCCAGTTAAGCCATATCGAACGCAACAACGTTAGAGCGGCGTATATTCACACCTCCAAACATCTGGACGAACGGCGGCTGATGGTGCAATGGTGGGCGGATGATCTGGATGCGAACAGGGAAAAATCCATTACACCGTATGACTTTGCCAAACCACTGCGCGACAGGAAAAATCGATAGTACGATTTGCACCCCGTTAATTTTCATCGGGAGAAAAACAATTAACGCTGTTCATTAAGTCTTGTTTTTTAAATAATCCGCCTGTCATCAGATAACGTCCACGGTGAGCGCTCAGGGACTCGGTAACAGGAGAATGAATATGACAATGGCAGCATTAAAAACAAGTTTGATTCGTTTGCCGGAAGTGCAACGCAGGACGGGTTACAGCAAAGCGTGGATCTACAAACTGATTAGCGATGGAGAATTCCCGAAACAGGTCAAAATTGGTCCGCGTTCCGTGGCTTTTATTGAAGCAGAAATTGATGACTGGATCGCACAACGTATCACAGAATCGCGGGCGGCATAACACAGAAAAGACGATGACATAAGACACGTAACATAAAAACACAACGCCCCGAAGTGCGACCAACACTGCGAGGCGTTTCACCAATAACCGTTTATGAGAGGTAACGACGATGGCTGATACACAGCATACCCAAACTCGCCCTGAATTTACAGTTCAAAAAACAGCGGGCAATCCAAAACCGCTTGATCTTATCCAAACCGTCAAAACTTCGGCGATGTACTCATGGCAAAACCTGCTACCTGCTTGTGGTATCACTGTTCCGGCAAAAGGTAAACATGGTTCCTGTCCGGTTTGTGGCGGCACTGACCGCTTTCACTTTATCGACGACCATCATCACGGCAACTGGCACTGCCGCCAGTGTGATGCCCCGAACTATGGCGATGGACTGGATTTAGTCGCAAAAACCAATGGGATCACAATTACAGAAGCAGCCAAAGTTGTCGCGGATGTGCTGGCATTGCCTTTGCCCGCCAGAGAAATCACTTATCCCACACAACCCATTGCCGAAAGAGTGGCTACTCTGATGGCGCAGACTATCGCCGGGCAATCGCCTTATTTAACTGCAAAAGGACTGCATTGCTCTAATCAACGGTTGTTACCTGATAATTCGACAGTGTTGGCACTGACAATACTGGATAAAAAAGTCACAGGGGCGCAGATTATCAAACCCAATGGCGAGAAAAAATTACTGTCCGGCAGCCAGAAGAAAGGCGCGTTTATTGCCGCATCAGCGCTGGAAGTGCCCCCCGACACTGTTATCATTACCGAAGGTTACGCCACAGCCCTGACCGTTAACCAGTTATATCAAGGCAGCGTTCTGGCGGCACTGGATGCCGGCAATTTATTTTCTGTTGCCAACGCTGTTCGGGAACGCTGGCCGGACGTAAAAATCATTATTGCCGCAGATAATGACTGGCATAGCCCCGGCGAACTGGACAAACACGGCAAACCCAAAGTAAATATCGGCAGGATCTCAGCAGAGAAAGCAGCGCTGACGGTGAATGGCTGGGTTACGTTACCACCGACAGAACATAAAGCCGACTGGGACGATTATCGCCAGCAACACGGCATTGAGGCAGCCCGACAGGCATTCAGTCAGGCGTTATATCCGGTGAGGGAACCGATAAGTAGCGATGCAATAGAAACCCGTCGTTATGACAATGTTGAAAGCCTCTATCCAAATCGTAAAACAAAATTACCCCTGTCAGTTGGCTCTGAGGGCTTTGATGCTCAGTTAGACTACGTGGTTAAGGGCATTATTCCGGCGCATTCCCTGTGCAGCATTTACGGGGCGAGCGGATCATACAAAAGTTTTCTGGCGGGAGCGTGGGGTTGTCATATTGCCACAGGTAAGGCATGGGCAGGAAAACAGGTTGCTCAGGGTGCCGTACTGTACGTGGTCGGTGAAGGCGGCATTGGTGTGCCCCGGCGCATCAAAGCATGGGAAATCGTCAACGGCCAGACGGTTGAAAATATGTACCTGATCAACACTCCCGTTTTTCCGGCCTCGCCTGCCGAAGTACATGAGCTGGTGATTGCCGCCCGGCAGGTTGAAGCTGAAACAGGTCAGCCGGTGCGCCTGATTATTCTGGATACGTTAGCCCGCTGTTTTGGTGGCGCGGATGAAAATGATTCCAAAGATATGGGCGCATTTGTCCGGGGCTGTGATGAACTGAAAGCCAAAACAGGGGCAAGCATTCTTGTTGTTCACCACTCCGGCAAAGACGAAAGCAAAGGTGCGAGAGGTTCCAGCTCCCTCCGTGCCGCGTTGGATGTTGAATACAAAATCAGCCAGGAAGGGAAAAAAGGCGGATCGCTGGTTATCACCTGCACCAAAATGAAAGATGCCGAAGAGCCGGACACCAAAGCCTATGATATGCGTGTAGTTGAACTTTTTACTGATAAAGACGGTGAAGAGATTACGTCACTGGCGCTGATTGACAGGCCACGCGATCCGGCTGAAGAGGAAGACATCGAGCATGTCGCCAATAAAACTGATAACCACACAGCCTTGTGGCAGTGTATCCGCTCGCGCACTGCCCTGAAAGAGCCTTGCAGCATTACCCTTGTGCGTGATGATTTAAAATCGATGGGCGTGAATGTGAAGAATTTCAGCCGTTGGTTAACCAAGTTAGAACAGGCCGGGATGATTACCCGCTACGGGCAGGAACTCACAATTATTAACCAGAACAATAAAGATTAAAAAGTGAGTCAGAAAGTGAGGAACGGTGAGGAACGGGATTTTACTGCTCACCGTATTCCTCACTTTTCTCGCCTATATACGGAAAAAGTGAGGAGCACAAAAAACATTGATTTTTAAGGATAAAAGACTATCGATTCCTCACCTATTTTCGCAGTGAGGAAAATAAAAAGTGAGGAGCAAAATGAGGTGCAGGTGAGGAACTATTTTTTCTGGCAGGTGTTTTTCGGCTCTCCATGTTACCGGGTTAATGTATTAGCTCGGTAACATGGAGAAGACAAGCGCAGCGCGTCAGTGTGGATTTAATTCGTTGTATTACGTGAAATTGAGATGACGTAATAAGCTGATTTCATTTAAGAAGAGACGTTAATGACAATTTTTCTGATGTTCTTTTATTCGTGATTGTATGTATAAATAATTCTATTATATCCTGCTCCTCATTGTACCAAAAATGTGCAATGGTAATTTTATTGTTAAATTACTCTTACTATTCAGATAGTCACTAAGGATTGATACACCAAAAGATTATGGAGAATACAAATGAGCAGGGTAATGGATAAAACCAGCCAACTACTTGATCGCTCAGGTTTAGTATATACACTGATTACGGAAAATTTACCTGAACAAACTTTCGCTGTTGTCGATTTTTCTCTGAATGAAGCGCTATCAACTCCTTTTCGGCTGGAAGCCACATTGACCTGCAAAACTCCGGAGATTGACTTTGCCGATGTCCTCGACAGTAGCGCCGCTTTTGCTGCTCATCGTAACGGGCGAATTGAACGGCAAGTCACGGGCATGGTAACGCATTTTTCACTGCAATCAACCGGGCGTCATCAAAGCCACTACCATATCACTCTTCAACCTCCATTATGGCGCGCATCCTTGCGGGTCAATAGCCGGATTTTCCAAAATCAGTCTGTTGTGGATATTGTGGAAATCCTGCTCAGAGAAAATGGGGTACGAAACTTTTTCTTTGCACTTGGTTACAAACACCCTCCGAGAGAGTTCTGTGTTCAGTACGATGAAAGCGATTTGGCTTTTATCCAGCGTTTACTGGCTGATGAGGGCATTTTTTACTATTTCACATTCGATCAGGAGCAGCACGAGCAACGCATTGTGTTTCACGATTCCTGCCTGTCTCTTAATCAGGTGGTTACCGTCCCTTATCGCCCAGAAAGTGATGTGACTGGCGAAACAACCTGTATCCGCCAATTTAGCTGGTCAGAGCGCGTTGGTGTGGCTAATATCACGACCAAAGACAGGACTTTTAAAAACCCTCGCTGGAACCGGGAATTCTGGTATGAAGGGCGCAATCTTGATAATCAGCGAATACTGAACAGCTACCATTATTATGATTTTCCCAGCCGCTATAAAGATGACGATCTGGGACAACGGGCAAGCCAATATCGTCTGGAATACCTGCGCCGGGACACTCAGCTTGGTAACGGTCAGGGTGACTGTTTTGCCATGTGGCCGGGGCAGTTATTTAACCTGATGGATCACCCCAGAGAGGTTTTTAATGACCAATGGCAGTTAATTCAGATAACCCATTCAGGTCAACAGCCACAAGCCGATGAAATGCAATCAGGTGGTAGCGGTACATGGCTGTCCAATCACTTTACCTTTACCACTCGAAAAAACTCTTACCGACCTTCTCCCTATCCGAAACCCCAAATGGAAGGGCCGCATATTGCCACGGTTGTTGGGCCAGAAGGCGAAGAAATTTTCTGTGACGAACACGGGCGCGTTCGTATTCAGTTTGACTGGGATAGATACGGTGACTTTAGTGACCGTAGTTCTTGCTGGGTACGGGTCAGTCAGGCGTGGGCAGGGCAATTAATGGGTATGATTGCCATTCCACGTATTGGGCACGAAGTTTTGGTGGATTTTGTCCACGGCGACCCCGATCAACCAATTATTGTCGGACGAGCCTACCATGCCAACAATATCCCACCAAACCGCCTGCCAATGGCAAAAACCCAGATGTCGATCCGCTCGAAAACCCATAAAGGTGAAGGATTTAACGAATTACGCTTTGAAGATGAAAAAGATCGCGAAGAGGTCTTTATTCATGCTCAGAAAAACCTCGCCATTCAGGTGCGCAATTCACGCGGGGAACGCATTAACTATGACCGCACAACCAGCATTGGCCATGATGATGAACTGGTGATAGCCAATAACCGCAAGGTGACCGTAGAAGGTCAACAGGATCATAAAACCACAGGAAATTATATTGAGCAGATTGACGGCGACCGTTCGTTACAGCTCAAAGGCGATCGGGCTGAAAAAATTCAAGGGATAGTCAGTGTGGATGCACAGGGCGATATCACCCTGCAAAGTGGCAGCAAAATCACATTAAATGTCGGTGGAAACTTTGTTGTGCTTCACGCAGGCGGGATTGATATCAAAGGTGCGGCGATTAACCTGAACTCCGGTGGCAGCCCCGGCGATTTACTGGCACCCGCTAACCCCACCATCCTGCTGGCCGCAGCAAGCGAAGGCTCTATGTTTGTCGCCCACTGCCCAATGAAAGAAAAGGAGAAGCCCGAATGAGTCAGGAAAAACTCTACGCCATTATTGATGGTGCGGCGGAATCTGATCTGTTTTTGATGCTGGAACGTTATGACCCGCCTTCCGCCTGTCTTTATGGTGAGCCTCTTCAGCCAGAATTGGTGGAAATCGCCCCTTATCTGGTACAGGTCACGGAAGAGGTCAAAATCTGGCTGGAATGCCGCAAAACCCCGTGGGGAATTTTCGTCCACAGTGCAGCAGATATGAAGACCGTGCGCCAGCATTTACGAAAATACCTGCAAGTTCTGCTTCCCCAACAGGAAAAACCGGTCTTTTTCCGTTTTTATGATCCCCGCAATATCTGGGATTTTCTGGGGGTATTGAGTGATTGGGAAGTGCATTGTTTTTTGGGACCAATCACACGGATAACAACACTTTACCTTGAAGAAGAACACACGGATAACTTTGTAAAAGTCAGAGAACCTTTTCCTGCTAACGCCAAAGGGAAATATAAAATTTTCAAAATCAATGAAGAGCAATACACATTAATTGAAATGAAGCAAAAAGAAAAATATTTACAAAAACTTGACTCCATTTTGCTATCTGAATTAGCAAATCTAAGAAAAAGTATCAGTATCAATAATTCATTACCATTTTTAGCTTTTTTCTATGATTATCTTATTTCTGAGAAAATAACAGACATGCGTTCTATAGAGGAAATTCTTAAGAAGGTGGTCAGAGAAGATAATTTCGATATTGATGAGTTTGATAAATCCATTTTAACCAGACTTTCTGATGATGAGACTCCCGGCTGGTATAGAGCTAAGAAATTTATTCTTAATATTTAATAAATCTATCTGTATATTGAAATTAATTCGGGAGAGAAACAGTATGGGAAATGCCGTCAGAATCGGAGATATAGGCACAAAGCATGGTGATTGCCCAGCAACACCTGTTATTACTGGTGCCAGCAGTGTGAAAGTAGATGGTTTATATTTAGCCAGACAGGGAGATACTTTAGAATCACACTCATCACATTCACGAACAATAGAAGGGGGTTCTGGCTCTGTATTTATTGAAGGAAAACCTGCTGCTAGAACAGGAGATGCTATTGATTGTGGCGGTGTTGTTATTGGTGGAGGCAGTGTAAATATTGGCTGAAAGCACATATAAATACACTTTTTGGTTCATACAAGAAAAGAACACAGTTTATGAACTATATTTAACCAGCATTTATTGCTTAAATTCTGTTAATTTATAGTCAAAAGGAAGACTAAATGAAACCTATCAACGAAAAGGAAAAAACGATGTTATTAGCACTTAATAACAATATCTGCTTTAACAAAAAAGAGGAGTTAATAAAAGAATTATCTAAACATGATGAAAATAACACATGGAGTGCTGGTAAAGCCTGTGCGACATGCCCACCTCCAGAAGCGAGAGATGATTTTATTAAACATGTATTAAATCAGATCCCATATGTTAATGAGGATGGTTTTTTTAAAAATACTGATATAATTCAAGATCATGTTACTGCTTTAGAGAAAGGTAATATAAAGACAGTAAATGCAATTGTTCTGCATAGAACTGATAGTTATACTATGTCATCAGCAATAGCATCATTCAGAACAATAAAATTGGGAACGCATTTTATTGTAGACAAGGATGGCACAATAAAACAAACAGCTAGTTTAAACAAAATTACAGAGCATGTAGGTAAGATAAAATCAAAATGCAAAGAGGAAGGGGTTTGCAAAAATGATGCAGAAAGAAAAAAAATAATCAGTTGGGGTTGGAAACCATCGAAAATTACTGCTTATGAAAGATTAAAATCGTACCCTGATAGGTATCCTACAAGTAGTGATAGTATAGGAATTGAAGTTGTTGCCAAATATGAGAAACCAAAAAATGGGGAACCTTATTATCAAGAGGCAACTGAACAGCAAAAAGAGTCAATTAAAAAATTAGTAAATTTATTAAAATGTAAATATAATTTAAAGAATGGTGATATATATGAACATGACAAGATTGCTTACAAAACTAAAGGTGAAGGTGCTAATCTTTATTTTAATGACATTTAGTCACTTTTCTCACTCAATAAGTGATAAAATAGAGCTAATTGATTTAATTGGATTAAAACTATCTCAAAGCAATGGTGTGGGAACTATAGAAGCATGTAGAAAATGGAATTTGAATACAGATGATATTTATAAAATCTTTAAGATAAGTAATAAATATGAGTATAATCCACACCGTGAATTTGATTATGCGCCATGTGATATGGAAGGGAAGGTTAGTTTAAATGGCGAAATATGGAATTTTTATATAAATGGAGGAGGTATAACCATTCTTAAAAAGAACAATGATACTATTTATCTAGGTTGTAACTCGAAAGAATGTGATCCTTTCTTTCTTTTTCCTTTTGATGACACGAATCTATAATAATAACAGATGGTCAAACTTTAAGCTATTTTTTAATCTTGACCATCTCTAATATTATCTCAAATGACAGCCTTCATTGCCCCAACTAAAAAAATCAGTTAATCTAAACTTGTTTAAATCGCTTTTTAGCGACAATAAAAAAACTCCCGTAGCCTGAAAGGGAGAGCAAGCATTGCGGTACATCTGCACACTTTTGGAAGCAGATATCGTCAGACACCTAACCTATCGTCTGGCGGTGAAAGTCTCCCGGTCTTGTTATGCACCGGCTTATCATTCATGCAGAGCAATAGTCCCTGCCACAATCACAATGTGTTCTGTACGATTTTTACCTATGCTTTGATTAACGCAGGATAAACGTCCCGAAAATTGCGCGGCGTCACTTGTGTTAAAGCGTAGCGATTACCAAGTGACGCCGCCGGGCGGTCAACGTCCAAAACACGTCCGGTCTGGCTTTATGACCGATTTGAACCCCGTATTACTCAGTGTCACCACTTTTCATTGGCATTTTTCTGCCTTAATTCACTTATTTCGTTTGTTTTTCACTCACCGCCTTGCAACAGGCCGATGCAGTAAAGAAAGGAGATATCACACGTCACGAATAATGAGGCGTTCATCCTGATTGAATCAGGCACTGAACGGGGAGTACTCCACCGCCGTGCAGAGCACGTAGCGAACTCCTGCAAAAACTCAACATAATCCTCGCCCTGCTACACATTATCTGACGCACCACGGAATGGTGAACCTAACCGACACGCAGGGAAAATGTTTCTACATGAGTAAAGTTAGTCTGAAAATCACAGGGGAAATACGGATAGCGAAGCGAGCACGAACGAGAACAAACAATAAAGATTGATTAGTCGTCCGTATTATCCCCTGAGTTTATGCGCTCTGAGAGGAGTTATAGCCGTTACACTTAGCCGTTCAGTTATTGAGTAAGCTAAAACAATCAGTTAAAGTATTCCCGCCATTGGCACAATCCATTGGTCAAGGTTTAGCAGCCTTGTGCGCTTATACACTGGTAAGAATCTTTACCAGTGTGCCTGCATACGCCTTTTCTATGGCGGTTCAGGCAGGGGAGACTCACGTCTCGCCGGAGTAAGCGCCGGTCTGCTAACCCTGTCTGAATCGCCACCATCAATAGTAATTAATGGAAAGGGGTAGCAGGAATGAATAACAACAATATTCAAAATGACTGGCATCAGGCCGATATCATCGCAGCATTACGTAAACGTGGAACAACCTTAGCGGCGGTTTCCCGCGAAGCAGGACTCAGTTCATCAACATTAGCAAATGCATTCAGCAGACCGTGGCCGAAAGGCGAATGGATTATCGCAAATTACCTTGGCATCCATCCCTCAGAGATCTGGCCCAGCCGTTATTTCGATTCTCATACCGGAGAATTATTAGAAAGAAAAGTCCGCGCTAAACCACAGGAATAACCCGCTGTAATTTGTGATCGATGTCTTAAAAATGAACATTTTTTATCTTAAGCCCTGAGCATAAAATGGCAGCCCAATTTGACCATTTTTAACCCTCACGGCTTTTTTGCTTTAAGATGATTTAAAAGCGCACAATTAGTAATACAAATATTAAAAATCAGCAACATATATAATAAAAAGCAAGCAAGAAAACTTAGGGGCATTAAAAGGGGCATAAAAGGAAGGTAAGGTTATAGACTTTGATTATTCAACAAGTTATAATGTTTTTCGATTCCGCCTCCGGCACCACGATTTTAAAGCTAATTTGTTGAATACTATCAGGTAATTAACAAATAAGTTAAAATTTAGGGCTGTTAAGAAGATGTTAAACAATTGTTCGC
>NZ_CAWNQF010000091.1:0-20880 GCF_963876465.1 Xenorhabdus sp. KK7.4 | reverse complement strand
CTGCTGCAACCCTATAAACGCTACCGTCTGTGAGGTGACTATGGATATTGGCCGACTTCGCCATCGCATTACCATTCAGGCTATCCGGGCTAACCAGACGCCCGCCGGTAGCGTCATCAAAGAACGCTATACCGTGGCGACCGTCTGGGCTGAGGCCAAATTTATCAGCGGTCGCGAGTTAGTGGCTTCTAAAGCAGTGCTGTCTGAGAGCCTTGTCCGGTTCTGGATACGTTATCGGGCGGACATCCAGCCCGCGATGAACATTGTTTTCAAACATAAAACGTACACCATTCAGGCCGTGATGCCGGATAACCGGTTGACCCTGCTTGAGTTGCTCTGTCAGGAGGGCGTGAAACAATGACCACCCTTGATTTTTCTGCGCTCAACGACCTTTCACGGGATTTAGCGCTGCTCAGTAAGGCCGAAAGTGACACCGTACTGCGCCGAAGCACACAGGCGAGCGCGAAAGTCTTGCGCGACGAGACCCGCCGACGCGCCCCGGTCAGAACCGGTAAACTCAGACGCAATATCCGAACCGCGAACCGGAGAAAGGGGCGGGACGGCACGATTTCAGCCGGGGTTTATGTGCAGGGTTCGAATCAGTCCGGTACTAACAGCGATACCCGTATGAAAAAGAATGACTCACGGAATGCCTATTACTGGCGATTTCTGGAAAAAGGCACCTCTAAAATGGCCCCCAGACCGTTTATTGACCCGGCGTTTGAGGCTAAAGCGGAGGAGGCGGCTGATGCGGCCTTCGCGGTTGCCCTGAAAGCCCTTGACGAGGTGTTAATGAAATGAACGACGGTGACCTGTTTAAATTATTGTCTCCGGTTTTGCCCGGGCGGGTCTTTCCTTACTTGATCCCTTCAACGCAAAAAGAAACTGGTTCCCCGTGGTGCGTATTTTCTACTTACCATATGTATACCGATGTCCTGAGTGGGCCATCCCTGAAAATGACGCGCCTTCAGGTGGATGCTTATGCCACCACGTTTGAGCAGGCCGACCAGATTTGTCAGGGCGCACTCAACGCCGTGAAACACCGGCAACCGGTTGACGTGGAGCGTGAGAACGGCTTTGAAGAAGACACTGAACTCTATCGCGCCACCCTGACCTGCAAAATCTACACATAACTTTTATTCCTCAACCCTGCCGGAGATCACCCATGGCAAAATACGAAAAAACGTTAGGCACCTCGCTGTCTGTCTCGGCAGAGGCCGCGAACGATGACAGCAATCCCGCGATTAAGTGGATCGCTATTGACACCTCGGTAAAAGAAATCAGCTACACCGGCGGTCAGAAATCCGATATCGAAGTCACCACCCTCGGCTCCCGTGAGCAGGAAATGATTAACGGGCTGGCTGCCCCAGCTGAAATTACGATTGCCGGGCACTGGACCGCCGACGAGGAAGGACAGGATATTCTGCGACTGGCCTATGATACCGATCAGGCTTATGCCTTCCGGGTTAAATTCCCCAGCGGCAATGGTTATACGTTTCTGGCGGAAGTGCGTCAGGAATCATGGAGTGCGGCGGCCAACGGCATTGTCAGTGCCTCATTCACGCTACGTATGCAAGGTCGTCCCACTCCCTTAGTCAAGAAAACCCCCTCACTTCAGAAGGATAAAACATAATGGATCTTCGCCAGCTTGCGTTAACCCCCCGTCTGGGCTTTCGCACCAAAACCGTGACCGTGCAAGACTGGCATCATGCCACGGTTATTCTGCGTGAACCCTCTGCCGCCGCATGGGTCGCATGGAATGAGATCATGCAGCCGGAAACCGACGAGGAGGAGGTGCCCCTGTCGGTCGCAGAGAAGGTATTGCGTAATACCCGTGCTGATGTCGCGCTTTTTATTGATGTGCTGTGTGATGAACAGGGTGTACCGGTTTTCACCCCGGACGATACCGAGGCGGTGATGAAAATCTATGCCCCGGCCCATGCCCGTCTGTTGCATCAGGCACTCAGTCTGGTGACTGACCCTGATGATGCGGAAAAAAAGTCCGATCCCCGTTAACCCGCTTTATGCTGACGCTCGCCCTGCGACTGGGCAAAACCCTGTCTGCGTTGCAGCGTGAGCTGAGTGCCAGCGAGCTGATGCTGTGGCTGGCTTATGATCGTCTCAGCCCCCTCAGTGACCAGCGCGGGGATATTCAGGCCGCCCAGATTGCGGCCGCTGTGTATCAGTCGCAGGGCGTCAAAGTCAGTCTGAACGAGGCGTTGCTGCAATGGGGAAATCAAGACGACGCGCAGCAGGATGATTTCGAACACTTCTTTGCTCATCTCGCATAGGAAATACTGTGGCAAAACTCCGCGAACTTATTATTAAAATATCGGCGAATTCCAGCTCATACCAGAGTGAAATTGCCAAGGCGGCCCGTCTGGGGGAAAACTATCATCGGGTGATGGAAGGCGGTAACCGCCGTGCCGCTGCCGCCGCCAGAAGCAGCAGTGCTGCCCTGCGTGATCTGAATCATCAGCTGGTTTCCGTCAAAGCGTCCGCGATGGGCCTGACCGGGGCGTTTGCGGGCATTTTTGCCACCAGTAAATTAGTGGAAACGGCGGATAAATGGACCAACCTGAATTCAAGGTTAAAGCTGGCGACACAATCCAGTCTGGATCTGGCGGAAAGCCAGCGAATGCTGATGGCAATGAGCCAGAAAACCGGTACCTCTTTTGAAGCTAACGCGACCGTCTTCGCCCGTGCCGCCACGCCCATGCGGGCGTTAGGTTATGCCACGAAAGAGATTGTCGGTATGACCGAGACCCTGTCTGCCGGGTTAAGGGTGTCGGGGGCCTCTGCGTCAGAAGCCAGTTCCGTGCTTATTCAGTTCTCACAGGCCATGTCCTCCGGTGTCCTGCGGGGGGAAGAATTTAATGCCATGGCAGAGAACGGGGGGCGCATTCTTCAGGCCTTAGCGGATGGTCTCGGGGTCTCCAGAACGAAAATGAAGGCGATGGCGGATGGCGGTCTGCTGACCATGGATAAAGTCATTCCGGCCTTATTGAGTCAGTTAGGTAAGTTAAGAGCCGAAAGTGAATCCATGGGGGCCACGGTTGAGAAATCGTTAACCCGTGTGCAGAACTCCTTCATGGAATGGGTGGGAGACGTTAACAAAGCCACCGGAACAACACGTGTGCTTGCCGGCACGCTGGATGATCTGTCCAAAAATATCAACAATGTTGCTGCCGCCGGGATGGTCGTAGCGGGCCTGTTCGGGGCGAAAGCCATCGGTAACCGGCTAACGGCAATTCAGGCCTCAACCTCGGCGTTAATCCAGAATTCCCGGGCCGAAATCAATAACGCCGATCAGGCTTACCGTAATGCGCAGGTTCAGGTGGCGAATGCCAGAGCAACGGAGCTTCAGGCCCAGCGCAATGTCTTAGCGGCGCGCTCAAGGTTACTGCAAACCACCAACGATCAGCAATTTACCGCCGCCCAGCTGAGATTAAACCGGGCGATAGAGGCAGAGGCAAAAGCGCATGCAGTGGTCACTCAGAGTATTGCCGCCAGAACCGCCGCGCAGTCAAGGCTGAATGCCGTCACCTCGCTGGGTCAACGGATGGGGGGCGCGCTGCTGGGTGCGGTAGGCGGTATTCCCGGTGCATTGATACTGGCTGCCGGTGCCGCTTATCTGCTGTATCAGAATCAGAAACAAGCCAAGGAAGAGGCACGGGAGCACGCCAAAGAAGCCGCTAATATCAGGAAAGAACTGAGCAAAATGGACCCTATACAGCTCAGAATCAACAAGGAAAAACTGACAGAAGATCTTGCTGTTGCTAAACAGGATTTAGAGTCATTCAGGGAAGAAATGGCAATAAACCGAAGCAGGCTCATCACTTTCATGAAAAATCAAAGTCAGGGGAAAAATGTTGACGATAAGGTTACCGAATTCAGCACAAAGCTGTCAGAAAGTCAATCGGCATATGAAGCCACAAAGAAAACGATAGATGAAATTACTGCCACACTTGCGAGTCTGGGTGAACAGCAATCGATAAACAGTGAGAAAGCGAAAAAGTTTACTGCTGCTATTAACGAGATACGGAAAACCGGTAATGTGATGCAGGCGCTGCAAAACCAAGAACTGAAACTCACTGTCAGCCTGCTGGAACAAATTAAAAGTTTGGGTATTGATGTCTCAGGTATTCGTATACCTGTCCCCGAGGTGAAATTTGAACCCAATGATAAATTAAAAGCACTTTTAGCCGATCAGGAAAGGGAAATTGATCTCTCCAGAAGAAAGGGACTGGACAAGGCTCAGCGTGAGGCACACTACAAGGCTATTGATGCGGGACTCAACCCGAATGACCGGCAGCAGAAGCCCTACGTGGATCGGATGGTTAACAATGCCACCCAGATATATCAGAACACCGAGGCGATGCGGAAACAGGACGAAGCCGCCCGGGAAGCCCGGAATGCCGCAGAAAGAGCCACTCAGAAAGCCGCCAGAGCGGCGGAAGATTACGCCCAAAAAGTGGCGGAACTGAACACCCAGTTAGCCACAGAAGCGGTTCGTTATCAGGAAGGTAATACCGCCGCTGAGCGGTTTGCGGCGGCTCAGGGCAATGTGACGAAGTTCACACAGGCGCAAAACACCCAGCTCAATCTGTTAAACCAGAAACTGGAAGAGGCTAAGCAGCGTTATCAGGATTTACAGGCTGCTATTGAGGCTGATCCGTTCCGCCATGTTGCCAAAAGAACTCAGGAGGCCACCGAACAACTTCAGCGGCAGCAGGCCAATGGTCAGATTGAATCCCCCGCTGAGTACACTTACCGAAAAAGTGAAATCTGGAAAGACGATGTGAGAGGCAAGGCGGAGGCCAGCCAACAATATGCGGTTTCTGCGAAAAATGACCTGCTGGGTGATGTTGATCCGATTCAGGATATTGAGAACCAGCTGGAACGCAAAAAAGCCCTTTATCAGACTTATGCCGACGCCGAAGTTATCTCTCAGCAACGCAAAGGTGAACGGATTCTTGCTGCCGAACGCGATACGGACAGTAAACGGATTGAAGCGGCCAAACAGGTCTTTGCGAGTCAGGGTGAGTTACAGTCACTTGCAATAACGATGTTTGAGACCACGCAGGAGCGGATGGGGAACATGGTTACCGGCCTGCTGACCGGGAGTAAATCCCTGCGGGAAGGGATGTCGGAGCTGTTCGCGTCACTGGCGCAGGATGTGGTGAAAAGTCTGGTCAAAATGGCGGCACAGGCCTTGATCACTAATACCATTATGAAAGGGATGGGGTCAATGGGTGGCGGCGGTATGTTCAGTGGCTTTGCGTCGATGTTCACCCAGAATGCCAAAGGCGGCGTTTATACCTCGGCCAACCTGAGTCAGTACAGTGGGCAAATTGTTAATAGCCCGACGCTGTTTGCTTTTGCTAAGGGGGCAGGTCTGATGGGGGAAGCAGGACCGGAAGCGATTATGCCGTTGAAGCGCGGCGCTGATGGTTCACTCGGTGTGCGAGCTGTTTTCCCTGCTGGGAATATGGGAGGAGCGCCGAATATTCAGATTTATATCACGGAAGGAAAAGCCGAAAGCACATCATCCAAGGGGGAGAATGAAGCTTTCGGACGGCGATTTGCACAGGCTGTCGCTCAGGTTTATTACACTGAGCGGGATCGGGATTTGCGGCAGGGTGGAGCCATCAATAAAGCCATCAGGGGGCGATAATGGAAATATTTAAATGGCTGCCGCGCGTTAACGCCAACTCTAATGTGGAGTTTGCTATCCGAAAGGCAAAATTCGGCGATGGTTACGAACAGGTTTCTGGTGCGGGGATTCACCCTAAATCAATGAGATGGAACGTTGATTTTGTGGGGAGTGAAAAATACATCACTGACATTATCGCTTTTCTTGACCGGCACGCAGGCCATCAGCCTTTCATCTGGCAGCCACCGTTAGCGAATAAAGGGCTGTTCCGCTGTGAGACCTATAAGTATCAGGCCATTGACTACAAATCCTACGCACTTTCAACCGAATTTATTGAGGCTCATGCACCTTAAGGAGTGGTGATGTTTACTGCTGACGTACAAAAACTCCATGCCGGGAACATTGTCCGGCTATATGAAATTGACGGCACGAAATTTGGGGCGGATGTGCTCCGGTTTCATGCATACGGGATGCCTGTGACCGACGAAGAGATTGAAGCAGCTGAAAAGAAAGGCAGCCCACCCTCACCAAAATCCCTCTGGTGGCAGGGAAAAGAGTATGCACCGTGGCCTGTTCAGATAGAGGAGCTGGAAATGTCCACTGATGGGCAGGCGGCCCGGCCTCGCCTATCCGTATCGAACATTGAGGGCAGGGTCACCGCACTCTGCCTACAATTTGATGATATGGTGCAGGCGAAAGTGACGATCCACGATACCTTTGTCCATTATCTGGATGCCAGAAACTTTACAGAAGGAAACCCTACCGCCGATCCACAGCAGGAACGCCAGTTAATGTTCTATGTGAACCGAAAGGTATCAGAGACGGACAGGGTGGTCGTTTTTGAACTGGCCAGCCCGGCCTCTCTGGAGGGATTATTCATCCCTACCCGGCAAATACACGGGGTCTGTACATGGTGCGCCCGTGGCTGGTATCGGACAGGTAAGGGCTGCGACTACACCGGAACGCGCTATTTTGATATCAATAACCACCCGACCGATGACCCGGGTCAGGATCGCTGCCCCGGCACAGTCATTGCGTGTAAATTACGTCACGGCGAAGAGAATGAGTTGCCCTTCGGTGGTTTTCCGGCCTCATCCCTTATCAGGAGGTAATCATGCGCGATAAAACGCTGGACGCTGTTTTTGCGCATGCAAAAGCTGACTACCCGAATGAATGCTGTGGTGTGGTGGCTCAGAAAGGTCGGGTAGAAAAATACTTCCCCTGCCAAAATCTGGCAGGCAATCCCACCGAACAGTTCCAGCTAGCCCCCAATGATTATTTAAACGCTTCCCTGTGGGGAACGGTTACCGGCATTGTTCACAGTCACCCTGACGCAACCACATACCCCAGCGAGTTAGACAGGGCGCAATGTGATTTCACCGAATTACCGTGGCATATCGTCAGTTACCCGGAAGGGGATTTCAGGACCATCTATCCGCGTAGTGAACTGCCTTTGACTGGTCGTCCGTTTGTGTTGGGTATTTATGATTGCTATGGCCTCATTATGAGTTATTACCGTCAGCAGTACGGTATTGTATTAAAGGATTACCGGGTGAATTACCCGTGGTGGGAACAGGGTGAAAATCGCTATATGGATAATTTTAAGTCGGCAGGTTTTACCGAGGTTTCGGAGCCACGGGTGGGTGATGTGGTACTGATGCAGGTTCAGGCTGATGTCCCCAACCATGCGGGCGTGCTGCTTGAGGGAAATTTATTGCTGCATCACCTTTATGGGCAGTTAAGTCAGCAGGTGCCTTATGGTGGGTATTGGAAAGATAGAACTGTGAAGATACTACGTTATAATTAATTGAATAGATGAGTGTTCATAATTAGCATGAAGGTTAGGTGCTGTAGAAGCAGAAAAGAAAATTAATTCTGAAAAGATAAAGAGGTAAGAATGAACAAAATATTAATTATTGTGATTTTTGGATTGTTACTTTCAGCATGTAAGCCTACAGAAAAAGATTTTATTAATATAGGTGAATCTCTTGTTAGAAATAATCTTAATGATCCAGATAGCGCAAAATTTGATTCATTTTATCACTCTTCAGATGAAATATTTACCCCAATAGACCGCCCATCAGGTGAACTAGATGGTTATGTTTGCGGGAGGGTTAATGCTAAAAATGCATACGGTGGGTACACAGGGAAAAAACCATATTATGTACACATTGAAACTAAAAATGGAAAGCTAAAGAAGCATGGGCCTGTAATAATAGTAAGCGATGGAGACCAAGAAAACTTGTTTAATTTTAAATTGATATGCCCCAGCGGTATTAAGTCAAAAGCTACCTAACGCAGAATATAGAAAGACAGAGCTGCGAAGATCCACCGATTGAACTAATTACATAAATAAACGTCCACAATTATAATTGCAGTAATATTTAAAAATGGAGAATTAACTGTTATGGATATTTTACCTCTTTGTATTGCTGCTGTCATAGGATTCATTCCTGCAAAAATCGCCTCTGATAAAGGCCGTAGTTTTGCGGGATGGTGGGTATATGGCTTTCTTCTTTTTATAGTTGCACTTATTCATGCTCTTTTATTGAAGCCAAAGCAAGAAGTTGAAGTTATAGAAAAAAATAAAATAGATTGAGTGTAATCTGATGAGCGATACCGCCGTTGGACGATTAGACAACATTAACCCTCTTCGGAGGGTTTTTTTATGAGGTAAATATGACTCTGACAGATCTTCCGCTTCGTACCGTCCGGCTTCATGGCGTACTGGCGACCAAATTCGGTGCAACATTTGAATATGCCGCCAGAGATGCCCTGCATGCCTTTCGGGCTATGAGCAAGCTTATTGCCGGTTTCGAAGCATTTATGCTCAATGCCCATCAGCAGGGATTTACTTTTTCGGTCATTGTGGGCGGCAGAAGCTACCACAAAAACGAACTGGATATGACCAAAGGCCATGCTGACATCCATATCATGCCCATCATGATGGGAAGTAAGCGAGCCGGATTGTTCAATGTTGTCTTGGGTATCGCCATGATTGCTGTCGCATGGTGGAACCCGCTGGGCTGGGCAGCCTCAACCGCGTTATTTGTCGGTGCGTCAGGGGCGGCTATGGCAATGGGCGGCGTTTCTCAAATGCTGGCTCCCCAACCACCGGGGCTAACTATGCGTGAATCACCGGAAAATAAACCTTCGTATGCGTTCGGGAGTCCGGTCAATACGACTGCGCAAGGTAATCCGGTGCCCATTCTCTACGGCTCCCGTGAGATTGGCGGAGCTATTATCTCAGCGGGGGTCTACACCGAAGACCAGTATCAAACCGAACAGATTGAAAATCAGCGTAAATAGCCACTCAGACCGCCAGCTGCGGCCTTTTATTTCAGGGGGAGATCATGACACGGCATATTATTGAAGGCGCAAAAGGCGGTGGTGGTGGGGGCGGGCGTACGCCTTACGAACTGCCTGATAACATTCAGTCCACGGCTAAGGCGCGGGTATTACTGGCGTTGGGTGAAGGGGAGCTGGTTGACGCACTGAGCGCAAAAGATATCTATCTGGATGGCACCCCTTTACAGAACAGTAATGGTACCCTGAATTTTGAGGGGGTGAAATGGGAATTTCGTCCCGGTACTCAGCACCAGTCCTATATCAAAGGTATGCCGGCGGCGGAAAATGAAATCCGTATTGCCACGGAACTGAAGGATACCACACCATGGACACGCTACGTCTCTAATACGAAACTGTCTGCCGTTCGTGTGCGTCTCGGCTGGCCTGCACTGAGGATGCAAAAAGAGAATGCAGATACCGTCGGTTATCGCATTGATTACGCCATTGAGTTATCGACTGATGGCGGCAGTTACCAGACCGTCATTGACACCCATATCGACAACAAAACCACCACCTTATATGAGCGTTCATACCGTATTGATCTGCCGGATGCCAAAACCGGCTGGACTGTCCGGGTTATCAGAAAAACAGCAAACAGTACCAGTGAACGCATTGTTGATAAAATGAACGTTATGGCGTTCACTGAAATTATTGACGCCAAATTACGTTACCCGAATACCGCTTTGCTATACGTTGAATTCGACGCCCGGTTATTTAATGGCAATGTGCCGCTGATTTCATGCAAACCCAAAGGGCGTATTATTCGCGTACCGGCTAATTACGATCCGGTCAACCGCACGTATAGCGGCATCTGGAACGGCACGTTTAAATGGGCGCACAGCAATAACCCGGCATGGGTGCTGTATGATCTGTTACTGAATGATGTATGCGGACTTGGTGACAAAATAGATCGGACACAGGTTGACGAAACCGAGTTGTATCGTGTGGCGCAATACTGCGATCAGCTTGTTCCGGACGGCAAAGGCGGCACCGAACCGCGATTTACCAGCGATGTTTACATTCAATCACGCGAAGAAGCCCATAAGGTACTGACTGATATCGGGGCGATATTCCGGGGGGCGGTTTACTGGGGCGCGAATCAGTTCGTTGCCACGGCAGACAGGCCGGACGACATGACCTATATTTTCACGCAGGCCAGCGTTATCAATGGTGAATTTATCTACAGCAGTGGCAGCGAGCGCAACCGAAGCACCGTTGCCATGGTGAGCTGGTCAAACCCGGACAACCATTACAAAGACGAAGTTGAGGTGGTTTCAGACGACGGTTTAATCCGGCGCTATGGTATCAATCAGATTGATATCGCCGCCATTGGCTGCACCCGTCAGAGTGAGGCACAGCGCCGGGGAAAATGGGCGATCCTGACCAACTCACGCGATACCCTGATTTCATTCCGTGTCGGGCTGGATGGTCAAATCCCCATGCCCAGTCAGATTATTGGTGTTGCGCATAAAAACAGAGCCGGGCGCGTGATTGGTGGCCGTATTCAGTCGGTTGATAATCGTAATATCACACTGGACAGAAAGCCGGATGTGAAAGCCGGGGATCGCCTGTTGGTCAATTTACCGACAGGAAAATCAGAAGGCCGGACGGTTCAGGCCGTGAACGGCAATACGGTGACTGTGACGACAGCATACAGTGAATCACCGGTATCAGATGCAGGCTGGGCGGTGGATGCCGATGATTTATTTATTCAGCAATATCGCGTCATTGGTATCAAAGATAACAACGATGGTACGTTTGAAATCAATGGCATTTATCACGATCCTGATAAATATGAACGCATTGACACCGGCGCGAGGATTGATGAGAGACCGATTTCTGTTATTCCGGCCAGTGTCCAATCACCACCGGATTCGGTCACGCTTCAGGGTTTTTCTTTTGTTCAGCAGGGTATCTCCACCACGACCGTCATGATCTCATGGGCGAAAGCCGATGGTGCCGTTGCTTATGTGGGTGAGTGGCGCAGGGACAGCGGTAACTGGGTGACCATTCCCCGCACATCATCACCGGAATTTGAAATACCGAATGCGTATTCGGGTCGCTATCAGGCCCGTATCAAGGCCATAAACGCATTTGATATACCCAGCTTATTTGCTTCATCCGAAGAAGTGAACATCAAAGGAAAAGCCGGTGAGCCGCCTGCGCCGCTGGGCTTTAAAGCCACGCCGATTGTATTCGGGATCCAGTTAGACTGGGGTTTTGCCCCTCATACCGAAGATACACTGAAAACCGAAATCCAGTACAGCCCGACGAGTGACGGCGAGGGACTGATGTTACTGGCCGACATTCCCTACCCACAAAAGACCTATGTGATGCAGGGACTGGCGGCCGGCGTCGCGTTCTATTTCCGTGCCCGACTGGTGGATAAATCCGGCAATCCCTCCCCGTGGACCGACTTTCTGCGGGGCGAATCCTCCAGTGATGCGAGCTGGATTATTGATGCCGCCGGTAATCAGTTCCTGACAGCCGAGGCGGGAAAGCGGCTACAGGCACAACTGGATTATCAGGCCGAAGCGGACCTGATTAATGGGGTCGCTATTCAACAGAATAGTTTTGAACTGATGGCAAGGGATGGGGAAAACAAGGCCGAAATTAAACGACTTGACCGGGTGTTTGCTGACCGTGAAGTGGCTTGGGCGCAATCCATTAAAGAAGTGAAATCCAGCGTCGGAGAGAATCGCTCTTCCATTCAGGAAAACCAGAAATCCATCAATAAATTAGACTTGTCATTTGCAGAGAGCGAACAGCGTGTTCAGGCGCAGCTAAAAGATCAGCAGGCGATCATCAGCACCAAAATGCAAGCCGAGTTTAATCAGCCCGGCAATGGTTACGCTATTCATAGCGTGAATATCACTCTTAAGCACAATGGGGTGAAGTATAACGCCGGGGGTATGGTGATTAGTGGCGAGATTAAAAACGGTCAGCTGGAATCCTATATTGGGTTTTCTGCGAATAACTTTGCGTTTTATAACCCCGCTAACGGGAAAATGGAGCCGTTTATGGTCGCCAAAAATGGGCAGTTATTTGTACAGGATGCTTTTATTGATGTGGCGAATATTCGCAAGCTGGTTGTCGGGGATGAAATTAAATCCGCTAACTTCGATCCCCGCAACAGAACCGGCTTCAGGCTGGATATGCGCACGGGAGAAATGACCAGTTACGGTCAGGGTTCAGGTGGTTATTGGGTGGAAACCAACAACCTGAAGCAATTGTTTGACAGTCGCGGACGCTTGCGTATCCGAATGGGGTTTTGGTAATGGGCATGGGATTAGAGATTTATGATGAGCAGGGGCGGGTGATTATCACCACGAATAATATTATTCCGCGCTTTCTCGGGACGCACATGATCCCGCTGAACAAAACCGGCAGCCTGTATTTGCCGGGATTAAGTGAGGGCGGCAATGTCACTGCCCGGTTCTTTCTGCGTATGCGCAGCTCCGGAGGCTCCGGGATTCAGATTGCCCAGCTCAGCAATGAGTTCACCACGTTCAGCGTCTCTGGCAGCACCTTCAGCTATCACGTTGACTATGACACCTATCGTTGGGAAAACATGGGGCGTGGGGGCGGACAATCCAGTCCGTGGGCGGAAATGCAAAACGTTGTCACGATTTGGGCGATTTAAGATGCTGGGATTAGAGTTTTATACCGATAACGGGCTGGTGCAATTGTCCGATAAAACACCGTCACTGGGCTTTCTCAGAAAGGCCGGAGCGGATGAAAGCAATATCGGCTGGGACGAGCGCTACTATAACTATGCCGAAGTGTACGGCGCAGGCGGGAAGTATTTCTTTGCGCCTATCTCACAACTGTCTGCCTGGGGTAACAGTGGGCTGGAGGTCTACAGCGAACGCGGGGAGCTGATGTTCTCGTCGGCCATGAAATTATTGTCCTTTGTGCGGTCTTTTTATGTCGATGTGCCCAATAACCAACACCGACCGTTTGTGCATGCGGGAGAGGCCGGGCGGCGTTATGGAGTTATGCTGATAAAATCCCAGTCTCGCCAGCATTATAAAAATGTCCGGTTCTCGCCGGGGGCCGATAATCCGCCTTTTTATGATGATGAATGGGATTATGATGTGTATGTCGAGTCATTCAAGCCCCGGTATGGCAATGGCCGGATTGAACTCGCTTATACCTATGACTATCTGCGTCATGAGGCCAGCCCGAGTAACCCCGGCACATGGCGTGGCCCACCGCCCTTAATGGACGGCTTTATCGTCGATTTAACCATGATAGAAGGTTAACCCTCTCCGTTTTATTCATGTCAGGAATCCACCATGATTTACACACAAGGCACCCTTTCCACGCTATCCGGCTCGGCGAACAACGTCATAACCAGTGATGAGAATTTCTGTATGACGACGGTCGAGCAGAAACTCATAAACGTAGCCTCTGTCGTCAAAAATAACTTCAATGCCTTGAATTTTATGATGATTTAAAAACGCGATCATCTCATCCTTGGTTGTCCCCCACGCATAGGACCGTACTTTTTCTCCATTGTCTGCTGCATACAAAGCTGGAACTATTGCCCGAATATCAGAGTGAACAGCGCTTATTTTTTTACCAGTCAGCTCCGCAATCTCACGGCTGCTCATCATTGCTGCTTGGTTATTGGTGATCACTTCATTTTTAAAGAAAGAATCACACCTCGTCGGTATCAACAATTTTCGACATACGGGTTGAGCCTTTTTCAGTCCAGAGTGTCAGTAATGATGTATGTTTATTAACCGCGTGAATATCTTTCACTTGGTTACCTACTCTTCTTAAAAGACACAGATAACTAGTTGATTTATATTGTAAATAACATATAGGTCACGTCAAAGGGTAGCATTCGCCGTGCTATCCTTTTCTTTTTGTGACTGACTCAATGACAGCCGCAAAGTTTGTGCGTCGCTAAAAGATACGCGCAGATTATGACCAGACTGCATATTTGCAGTCTGATTAGATATCAATGAGTTAAGTAACTGACCTAAAATTATTGGGTCAGTTACGCTATGAGTAGGTTACATATTTGCAGTGCGCTAATTTGTCAGCCAATGAAATAATAATTGCAAAGTGAGAACTCAGCAGCAGGTAGGTATGTTAAACGTGCCGAGTTATTTTTAACCAACCCTCTTAACGAGGGTAGCCTCTGAGTTCGTTTTCACTGCCTCCGCTTCAAACGGAATGATGATATAGCGCTAAACCTGCACCATGCAGGAGATAAGGGATATCAAAGAGTTAAAGGTGGTTTTACGTGGAAAAGGCCGCATTCAGCAGCCTTGAATTCGGTATGTAGATTTATTTCCAGTTGAGGAAAAAAGTCTTGGTCTGACCTTTTTCTTGCAATATAACACCTAATTTTTGCGCTTCATCACCAGTATAACTAATAGTCCCTGTATATTTGACATCATCTCCGATGGGGCCAGAAATACCAAGATTATAGGTTTTACCATCAACAGACACGTACAGATTTTTACTGAGTAATGCCAGAACATTCTGGTAATTATTCTGGTCAGATGATGCACTTAAAGATATAGTCTTATCAACACTGCTATAACCATCTGTTGTAAAATAGAACCCTAAAACATTTTGAATATCTGTGTTAGTTTGCAATCCAGTCAATGTACCAAAAGTGACTTCACCAGTTCCCAAGTCCCCTTTGTCAGATATGTAACCCCAATCTTGAGCAGAATATCCAGGAATACTATAATTACCGACTCCTAATGTAAGATTAAAAGACAACAGATAACTAAAATCCCAGTCGCAAGCCATCAAATCTTCATGTGTAGGTTCCCAAGTCTCCGAAATGCCATCTTTATTATGCTTTTCAATATGGATAGGACCACTTCCATCGTTTTTAGTCGAGAGATGTATATATTCAGGAAGTGAGTTCCATTCAGTACGACCTACTGCTTTCCCTTCATATACTTGAATGATTGCCCACGGTAGAGAACCTATAGGAGCCACCACATCATTACTTTTGTATTTACTGAGATCAAACGGACATTGTTTATCATCCAGCTTATTAACATCAGACATAAACACCTCACTTTATTATTCGTTAAAGGTCATTTCATCCTACTGCTAACTAGCCAGTTAATATTACTGAGGTCAGGTTCCTATCTCAATTGAATAGCCTGTAACAGAATCAATACGCCTTAAAATAGGGTGGCGCATGATAAAGTTTGTCTGTTAGTCGAGTGAATGATCCAGTGAGGTGTATATTTGAAATTTGCTTTCGAATACCCTTTATTGAACATAGAGTATTAATTGTTCCGTTAAGGGAATTTCCATATCGAATGAATCTCAAATAGTTAGGATTCAGTTGTTCGGAATAACCAAATATGTGAAACTCGCATCAAATAGCCATCGGTAAATATTATAAGGATTTAATATGTCACAATTAAAAAAATTACCACTCGGAGAAAAAACACCTCTAATACTCATTTTTGGTGGGATATTTTTATTCGCAGTATCAATTTTAAAGTGGATGACATCTGAAATTGAAGTGGACTGGCTATATAACTCAGTTGAAAGTTTACTAGCCATTTATCTTATTATTCTTGGGTTCAGGTTACGTAAAAAGTACCGAAGTAATAATGAGTAAGTTTGGACTAACCGGAATTAACGGATATTTGAGCTTGTAGCGATGGTTTGTAGATTGTAATTAAAATCTATCGAACTCATCGCACCATTCGAATTCATCTTTCATGAGGGTGATCTCTTTTCCACCGAAAATCATATTAACCAACTAATTTATATAGTATGAAGGGGTGTTCTCTAATCCCGATCAGTATGTTGACCGAAACGCCTAAAATCACACTTAACATATTGATTTAACTACGATATATGCGTTGGTCGATTCGTTATAACCATTTGAATTTATTCCGTTATAAGAGCTTTTTTATTGAGGATTTAATAATCTTCTTAAACCCTCTGAGGTATTAATTTTCATCAGTTGTGAGACAATTTTTATTAATTTCCCGCCTGTCATTTTATGTCATTCTGCCCACAAAACATGCTCCCTATCAAATATTAGTCAAGCCGTACTTTCCCGTATTGATGAACCCTTTTATTGATGTTCACCGGCGGAGAAGTCTCCCACCGCCTTCATATTATTTAGCAATGTGTATTGTTGATTAGATGAGGGAATAAATATGCAAGATAAAAAACCTGATGTACCTGTCTCAGGCGAGAGTAATCTCGTGATCGTTGCAACACCCGAATATGTCAAAGATTCAATCAAAGAAGCCATTGCAGAACACGCGGCAAGCCGGAATCATCCATATGCAACTCAAGCAGAACCGGGGCTTGTTACGTTAAGTAATGCAATAGACAATGACAGTGAGATAACCGTTGCAACCTCTAAAGCTGTTAAAAAAGCATATGATCTAGCCAATACTGCTAACCAAAACGCCCTAAATAATAATTCCAATCTTTATCTGGAGAAAAAGAAGAATGGTGCGGATATTCCGGATAAAGCGGAGTTTGTAAAGAATTTGGGATTAGAAGAGACCGTTACTCAAGCTCAAAATTCCTACCCTAAAACTGGAGGAATTGTTAATGGTGAAGTCACTGCAAATAGATTCTGGACAAAAACCGCCTTTAGTCTCGGTGAAGGGATTCAAGGAGAAAGGCATGGCATACTGATATCAAGTAAGGACAGCGTTGGTTTTGACGGTAATAATATTGAGCTTTTATCATGGAATGGGATCGGAATGAGATCAACATTAGATGATAAGACTAATATTTATTTCGATACTCGCGCTGGTAATATAGGCATTCAAGGTGAGCTTTATGCTCAAGGTGCAGTGCATGCGGGCAGTACTGTATTAACACCATGGGGAGATGTTAATGGTTCTACATGGGGAGGTTTTTTAAGCCATTGGATTGAAAATAATTTCAGTCGAAAAGATAGCACATTAAGGATAGGAGAAAATGTTATCATAGACAGTAGTGGATATTATAAAAAATCCTCACCTATCATTTTGATTTATTCTACAGGTGAATTCACTACTAATAACGAATCGACAGGTGCTATCACTGAGCGTGTTTCTGAGGGAATTTATCTTATCAAAGGAATTTCGGGATTAAATACTGATGGAATATTGGATAATATAGAAATCCCACTATGCCAGAACAAGCTACCATTAATTTGGATCAACCATGAAGTTCTATCCGATGGCTCTATCAAATTAATGACCTACCACCGTGAACACTCAGACGCTCCTGCTTTCGCCAGAAATATACGTGAAGGCTACTCTGACGGTGATTTAATCGATATTCCCGATGGCAGATTTGTGTCTGTTCGGGTGCAAATGCCTGACACTAAATAATCACAATCTTAATTCTTCTGTCGCTTTCAAAATATAATTTGGAGGTAATACTATGTATGATTGGTCTGGAGTTGTTCCTGCAAATGCTGCACAGGGAAAGCCCACAGGGCTTGTTCTAAAGGCAGGAGATGTGATATCCATTATTGCTAAAGGATGGGTATATTATGGTGGCCCAGGAGACCCAGCAACCGCTCCTCAAGGTGTTGTAGATGGACCGAATAATTCGGAATATACTCTGGTTGCAAAAATTGGCGATAAAACCTATGAAGTTGGCAATGGCTTACTCCATAAAACAGTTCCCACAGATGGTGAATTAATTCTTTTATTTTTAGATGGGAATTATGCAGATAATTCTGGGGTTTTTAACGTTGATGTAAAAATAGAGTCACGTTATGCACCTGATTACCTGACTGAAATAAAACCACTGATTTAATAAATATCTTCCTTGAAGCAATGCCAAGTGAAGTAATCGCAATTTATTTCACTTGGCGAAGAAACATATTTTTACTTAAGTCAGTTGTCTCTTAATTCATTTCCTGATACTCAAAATTCTCTACATCTCTCTGCTTCACATTCCACGCCGAATTCGCCGGCATCTGGACACGGATATCCAAGCGACAACCTTCGGGGATATCGCACGGTTCACCATCCTGATAATAAACTTTTTCCCCGTTCACAATGGCTTTTATCCGCTGGTTCTGGTTGCGTTCGAATACTCGGGCGTCAGAGTAATACATTGAGACAACATTAAATTTTATATTAAATCTTTATTTATCAAATTGATAGGTATTCTTTGCAAGAAGGACGGCAGTAATTGAGACAACATAAATTGGGGGTAGTTGTCTCAAAATTTAAAAATTAATCGTTATAAAACAATATGATAAGTATATCGAGACAACAGAGACAGCTGAGACAACATCGTTTGCTTAATTTATATATAAAGAAAAATGAAATTAGTGTTATTCATAGAAAAGAAATTCTAGCTTTAGCCGATTGATTTTTATAATAACGCAAATCACCATACAGGAAAGATTAAAATTAAGCGGTTCCCGTAAATCCCTATGCATTTAGTCTTAATGCTATAACCCATTGATTTTATATAATTCTGTCAGAAAACCAGAATTCCGGTTCTGAGCAGGAATTGACGAATATCAATAAGTTAAAAGTGATAAATATCACCTTTATGTAACCTATTGTTTTTGCTTATTTCCGGCACAGAACCGGAGATTAAGAAAATCAAGGCGCTAAACAACTGTTGGGGAAATCCCTATCGTTGCCGTAGAGAGTCAAAATCGTGGCCCTCTCAAAGTGTGATATCCCACTTAGGGTATTGGGGAAATCTCAATACCTTTTGTTTTTGTACATGCGGAATTTTCCCTTATGTAACTGACCCAATTATTTTGGGTTACCTGTCTCGTTGTTCGAACAAGAACTGCCCCTCTTTAAGAGGTTCAGTTTGTGCCGACGAAATCCATCGCAACCACCCTAAACATGGGCAATGTCCGATAATCGGACTTTGAGCGTAACGGATAGTTACTCACACTTTGAGCGTCAGTCTGGCTGACTCACATAATTTGTACACCTCATTAAGAGGTGCGCAAACTTTGCGCGTATCATTTAGCGACGCGGTTAATTTGCAGTCATCATTTAGTGGAGCACAAAAAGCAACCACACCTCTTTAAGAGGGTAGCCTAGCAGGTGAAAAATAATTTTCAGTTGCTCGGGTGGTCAAACTGACCACCTCGAAAAATCAATGGGTTAGCCAACTATGGTTACTGCTTTTCCTCAAAGTGAGGATGAACGAGAATATCAATGAGTTATAAATAACTCAGGTGGGCTTGAGTTTAAGCCGTCTAGCACAAGGTTACTTAATGTAACTCAGTGACTCCGTACGTATTACGTTCGTAGTGATTTAACTTATTGATTTTTTTCATTATTGAAAAACCAGTTCATCTATAGGCGATGGAACATGGCACGAAGACAGAAGAAGAATGTATCCTCGATAGTCGCTATGGTTACGGGAAAGGCTTCTGACTGGCAGGGATATCAGTTAGCTGATTCCTCTATCGCTTAATAGCTATACTGCTGCCATATTTTCGGTATTATTCGTTATGCTCACACCATTAAGAATAACAATACGTAAGGCGAATACATGGATAACAAGATCATCGAAATCCTCCAGTACGAGTTAAAGAAAGGAACCGGCAGTCAGTTTCATGAAATTATGGTAAACGTCAGCGTTCCGTTACATCGTTCACAGGGAATTGATGTGGTGAGTTTCGGTAACTCGCAGCATGACCCAGATTGCTATTATCTTATCCGGGCATTTGAAGATATGGACGAACTGTCGGCTGTACAGGGCAGATTTTATAAAAGTGATGCATGGATAAACGGCCCCAGAACGGGGATTATTGAGAAAATTGATAAGAGTGTTAAAACGGTTATCGAAATGCCTGTATCGGCTATCAATACCTTAAGAATTAAGTAGCACCAGAATAAAGCTGATTCTTTACCATTTTAAAAAGCAGAGTTCAGCCAACCCAAAATTATTGGGTAGCCTCTCCATATAGAGTTAACTGCCTTTGCAATAGGTTCCGACGAAATTCAGCGCAACCTCTTCACAGGGTTGGTATATTTAACGTACTGACCTTTCACTACCGACGAAATTCATCGTCAGTTATTGCCTTAGTAATTAATGTTCTCATCTTATACCGAGCTTATAGATTCGTTCAGTTATCTATGTATAAATAATTGTATAAACATTTATGTATTTAAGTAAATAAAAATAAATATAATTATTTGTTTTTATTTGAATTATATTATCAATGGTTGGATTATACCATGATACCTGACAGCATTGACTGTGTTGCTGCGAATGTTTGTTTGATAATGAGGGAGTCGAAAAATGAACAGTAACTGGATGTGTTATATGAAATTTTTAGGTTTCTGGATTGCAGTAACGTTAATGATCGGGATTATGTTGTCATAATAAATGATTATGATATAAATTTTGTCACCTCGCTTTGGCGAGGTTTTTTTACATTTGAACAGTAACATTATTTATTGCAGGAGCTTTATTTTGGGAAAGAATTTGGCTGACTCTGATCTCAATAATATGTCGAAAGAGCAATTAATTGAAGAAATCAAGAAGCTCAGGGAAGGAATAAGAGAGCACAGAGATTCATCCGGTCATGATCTTTGCTGGTATCATCCTGATTTATGGGGATTGTTGCCAGAATATAAACACACAGAAATTGAAGTACCGGACTGGCCGCAGTTTATGCGAGGTTGTACTCGCTATCGCCAGTCGTTAGATGAAAAGTGCCCATCTGCCGTCAGAATTAAAGTAGAATTTGACGATGACAAATAAGACAGACACTCTTATTAGGTAATCAGTTATTAGAAAACAGATTACCCGACGTATGCGGGTAATCCTGATTGTATATAGAAAACCCCCTGCTAGGCAGGGGGTTCCGTAGAGCTTTCAGCGATGAGGCAGCTATAAAAACCCCTTTTGATTTGTTAAAACACCTTGCG
>NZ_CAWNQF010000090.1:0-21563 GCF_963876465.1 Xenorhabdus sp. KK7.4 | reverse complement strand
GGATTGATTGCTTACTGCCTTAAAGAGAAAAAGCCATCACTGAAAATTTTCTACTCAGAAGAAGATATTTCAGCAATAGCTTAAGCGGAATTGGGGTTAGTTTAAGGTTGGTTTTAAGGAGTAAGAAAAATGTACGATATTTCCGCTACCGGCTTAAGTCTGGTGATACAGGCCAGCACCACATTCCCGGCAGGCATTCAAATTACCCAGTTTGCGGATGATGCCGACCCACTGGACTTACCCGCTGTCGATATTGCCCAGACCGGGATGGACATCAACGGTAATTTGACTTACTGGTCAACGCCGACGCCACAAACGGTGACCATCAACGTACTGGCAGGCAGTGAGGAAGATGAAAATCTTGCCATCCTGTTGGAAGCCAACACCGCCAAAAAAGGTCGCCGCCATGCTGGTGACATTATTACGTTGGTTGCCTCTTATGGTGATGGATCTACCACCACCGCCCGTAATGGCAAGATCACCAATGGCAGTCGGGGTAACTCTGCTGCCAGTGCCGGGCGATTGAAATCGAAGCAATACACATTTGTCTTTCAGGATTTTGATCGCACTCGCGCACGTTAAGTGCTTTTTCATTACTTCGGGCGGGTTTTCCGCCTTTTCTGATTTGAGACCGTTATGTTAATTAAACCCAAAACCATCGCTATCACGGATGCCGACCGTGAGGAACATACCTTTATTATCAGCCGACTGCCTGCCACCATCGGGCGCGAGATTCTGGCGAAATACCCGCTGTCCAATGCGCCGAAAATTGGCGATTACGCTATCAGCCATGAAGCGATGCTGAAGATGATGCGCTATGTGGCGGTCGAGGTGGATGGGCAGGAGATCTTGCTGAAAACCCAGACCCTGATTGATAACCATGTGCCGGATGGCGAAGCATTGATCCGCCTCGAACTGGAAATGCTGAGGTACAACACCAGTTTTTTCGGGACCGACGGGAGCCGCGGTTTCCTCCCCTTCCTGCTGGACAAAATCAGCGGTTCACTCCCGTCGATTATCAAAACGCTGATGGCTTCATTGCCGTTATCGTCAGCGCAGGCTACGCCACCCTCACCGAACTCAAAACGTCCATAGATTTGGAAGAGGCGTTTGACCTGTGGGAGATCGCCATCACCAACCGTTATAACGAAGCGTTAGCCGCGTCAACAGCGAGGTAATGTATGTCATTGTTAGATACCTTTGTGCAGGTATTTGAATTTGATACCCGTCAGGCTGATGCTGCCTTTGAATCATTCCGTCGTTCGACCGATGACATGCTGGCTGATATGCGGCAGGCACAACAGGCAGCAGAAGCCGGTGCGGGCGGGTTTGGTCAGTTTGTGCAGGAATTAGCAACGTCATTGCAAGCCATTGCTGGCGGAGAATCGCTGGATATTGATGTCAATATTCATGATACGCAGGAAAAACTGGTTGCAGTACGTACCCGGATCTGTGAACTGGAAACGGCGCTTGCCACACTGGACAGTCAGCGTGAGCAAGCCAGTCTCGGCTTACAGGACAACGGTACAATCGTGACTGAACTGACGGCACAGTATGATCAGTTACAGGGGGAATTGAATACGCTCAATGGTGAACTGGATAGCTTGACGGATGCAGAGAAAAAGAACGTCAAAGCGAAAGAAGCGGTAAGTGCCATTGTAGACGTGTTGCAAGCTGATTATGCCCAGTTTGTCGAAACGATGCGGACTAAAGCACCAGACGCATGAAACCAATACCCAAATCGGCGAAATCACTATCACCACACAGGCCACGGATGCCCAAGGCGTCGTTAAGGATATGAAAGGTGAGCTGAATAACCAACTGAAAGACTTAGGCCAACAAACAGCGACAGGAGTGGCGAAATGATCACTGAGGTGAAAATCTTTAATGTGGACACGTTCGGCACGTTGTTTGAATCAGCCCATCCTTTGCAGGTGAGTGTGCGTGATGAGCATAAGGTGACGAAATTTCAGGTGGAGAATGGCGAAACCCGCAGTGACCATATTGTGATTGAAGCGGTGGAAATTGGCATAGAAGTGCTGCTCACCGGCGAACTCAAGAACCACTTTGCCGCCATGCAGCAGGCTTACGATACGCACCAACTGGTGGGTATCCAGACACGGGTGAAAACTTACCAGCCGATGATCCTGACTCACTTCTACCATGACGAAGTGCCGGAGATGGCGGATGCGATTAAGTTATCGCTGCGCTTTGCCGAATGGCGCAGCATCGAACCGGAATACGGCGAGCTGCCACCACGTCGGGTGGCGAAAAAAGCCCAGTCCGGCACGGTCAATCGGGGCAATGTCCAGACTAAAGACGTTGAGGGTAAGAAAAAATCCATCGCCACTAAAATCATGGATGGTGAGGGCTTATTCGGGACAAAACAATAGCGGAGGTTAATATGCGTGAAATCCCGTTACGGGCCATTCCCAATCAACGGCTGGCCGTGACGCTTGGTGACACCAATTGGGTGATCACCCTCAAAGCCGCCAGAAACATGATGCTGTGCGATATTCAGCGTGATGATGTGATGATTATTCAGGGCAGCCGGTTAATGCCCAATGCTCCATTAATTCCTTATGCCTACCTCGGTTCGACAGGTAATTTTGCCTTATTGACTGAACAGGATGAACTGCCCTGGTGGGAACAATTCGAATCGACCCAAACGTTTATTTATTGGAGTGATGATGATAGACCTGCGACGCATCCGGCTGGGGATTGAAGTCAGCGAGCGGCTCAACTGGTACGAAGGCATGCGCATCTCAGCTTCTGGCACCAAATACGCCAATCCGTTGCAAAATGAATGTTCGGTCAATATCGATGGTCTGAGCAGCGATACCCGCGATTACCTTCTCACTCAAACCAGTCCCTATACCAAAAACAAACAACCACGCCGTTTGATACTCGAAGCCGGTCGGGTGAATACCGGACTGTTTCGGGTATTTGTCGGTGATATTGTCAGTGCTGAAATTGTCTCACCACCCGATGTGACGTTGACGCTGAAAGCCAAAACAGGCAACAGCCGTAGCGGTGATATCGTCTCATCCAGTGGCGGGGCCATCAAAAAGCTGTCCGAGATTGCACAGGGTATCGCCAATGACTGCAAGGTCAAACTGGATTTTCAGGCCAGTGAGAAAAACATTGCTAACTGGTACTACTGTGGCGCGGCACTGTCACAAATTGCCCGCTTGCAGGAATCCGGCGGTGTCAAAGCCTTTATTGATGATGACGTGTTATACGTCAAAGACAGCGATAAAGCGCTGAAGAATCGCCTGCGTATCCTGAATATGAAGTCGGGCATGGTGGGTATTCCCAAGGCCACTGAAAAGGGTCTTGACGTCAGCTTTCTGATTGATGGTGAATCTTTTTTGGGCGGTATGTTGCGCCTTGACAGTAAACTGAATAAATCACTGAACGGCGATTACCTTATTGAGCAACTGAAATTTGATATAGCCTCCCACGATGATGCCTTTTTCTACACCGCCACCTGTAAGCGAGCGTAAACATGAACCAACCCAATAGCGATATCGCCAGCGAAGGCAGTCTGGCAGGGCAGTTTATGGCGGCTTTCCGCAACCTGCTGCTCAATGTTGAAGATATGCTGCCTGCCACGGTAGTCAGTTATGACGATCACACCAACCGTGCTGTCATTAAACCACTGGTGATGATGACTACCACCGAAGGACAGACAATATCTCGTGCACCGGTGCATAACATTCCGGTATTTCGTTTTGGTGGCGGGGGCTTTTTTCTGCGCGTTCCCATCAAGCCCGGTGATTTTGGCTGGTTAAAAGCCAACGACCGGGATATCAGCTTGATCTGCCAGCGCGGCGGGCAGGAAGACCAGCCGAACACGGCGCGGCTGCACTCGTTCAGTGATGCGATGTTCTTCCCCGATACCCTGAAAGGCTGGGTGATTGAGGGCAAAAATATCGATGCCTTGGTTATCCAGTCAATGGATGGCAGCGTTTGCTTGTCACTGCACAAGGATAAGGCGGTACTGGATACGCCTAAATTTGAAGTTAACGCGCTTGAAACGGTATTCACCGGCAATGTCATGATTAATGGCAACCATGCGGTCAACGGTAACAGCGATTCATATGGTGGCACGATGCGCCATAACGGACGCAATATCGGTGATACCCATCAACACAGTGGTGTTTACACCGGTGATGGCCACACGGGGGAACCAATATGATTACTTTTGCGGTGGATGCCAATAACGATTTGGTATTGGGCGATGATGGTAACCTGTCACTGTGTAAAAACGCACAGGCGGTCAGGAATCTCTGCGTCCATTATGCTCGTGCCCTGCGCGGGGAAATGCTGCATAAAGTGGATAAAGGTTTGCCGTACTGGAAAACCGTGTTTGGTCGGCAGGCTGATATCCCGATGTTTGAAGCGGCATTCCGAGAACGCATGCACGAAGTGGTGGGTGTGGAAGAGGTGGTTTCGTTTGAAGCCACGATTGCAGATAACACATTGCGTTATCTCGCCACTATCCGCTCTATTTACGGGAGTTTTACCTTCAATGGCTGATTATCACTACATTACCCGGCAGGGCGTGGTTGTGCCGGATACGGCAGAGCTACGCAGTGGAGTGGAAAATGACTTTTACGCCGCATTCGGGCAGGACATCGATCTGTCACCGGAAACTCCGCAAGGGGTGCTGGTGACGATGGAGATCGAAAACCGTGATGCCATGGTGCGTAACAATGCCGAACTCGCCAACCAGATAAACCCGGATATTGCCGGTGGACTCTTTTTAGATGCGATCTGGGCACTGATGGGGGGCGGGCGTTTTTCCGCCACACGGTCATATCTCAGTAACGTAGAATTTAGCGGCGTACCTGATACGGTGATCCCGAAAGGGTCACAGGCGGAATCGGTGACCGGCGCACGATTTGAAACGATCAGTACTCTGATTATCGGCAAGAACGGCAAAACCACAGGTGATATGCGGGCGGTTGAACCGGGTAGTATCGAATGCAAAGCCGGACACCTTGAGCGTGTGGCCAGTTCGATTCTGGGCTGGGAGACTGTCAAAAATCCGACTCATGCCGTTGTCGGGCGTGAAGCCGAATCGGATATCAGTGCCCGGCGTCGCCGGAAACAGACACTGGCCAAAAATACCGTCAGCGTGGGCGAAGCGATCACGTCTTCCCTGTACGAATTGGAAGGGGTGAACTCGCTTTCTTACCGGGAAAACGCGACCGCACAGATACTCACCCTTGATGGTATCAAACTGTTGCCGCACAGCGTCTATGTCTGCGTAGAGGGTGGCGACCGGGAAGCCATCGCCCGTGCGTTGTTGCGTACCAAAACCATCGGGGCAGCCTATAACGGGCAGGAAGTGGTGATTGTCACCGAACGGGTGAGCGGGCAGGAATATGAAATTCGCTTTGATAGACCGACGGAGAAAATCGTTTTTTGCCGGGTGACCGTGAAGAAATCGACGGTGGATGCCCAAAGCCTTATTCCCGCTGCTGTCGAGCAGTGGGTACGGGGTGAACTGGACGGTGATAGCGGTCTGGTCGTCGGGCGGGAAGTGTCACCGTTTGAAATTTCCGCTGCTATTAACAGCATCGAACCGCGACTGTTTATCACCAAAGTGGAGTTGTCCACCGATGGCCAGAACTGGTTAATGGGGACAATCCCCATCAAACTCAACGAAGTGGCCCGATTGCATCGCGGCTCAGTGCAGGTGGTGGTCACATGAAAATACAGTCTTTTGATTTTCATTCTGATCTGCTGCGCGCCATCCTCTGGCAGTACGAAAACGCCCCGAAACTCAACACACTGGCGTACCGCAAAGCCGCCTATTTTGAACAAAGCAATGTGGCGTTCTGGCACAACTGGTATCGGGATGTATTCAATATCGACACCGCGAATGACTTCGGGCTGGCGGTCTGGGCGCGCATTCTGGATGTGTCACTCGGTATTGATGTGGCTCCCAGTGATAAAACCAAAATCGGTGTGGGCTTTGGCAAGAAGCGGAACTTTAAGGGCAACTTCCGGCGTAACAGTGATTACACCCTGCAATTAACCTCCGGGCAAAAGCGACTGATTATCCGTATGCGTTATTTCAACCTGACCCAAAGCCCGACAGTAATTAACATCAATACCTTTTTAGAACGCTTTTTCTGGCGGGATGACAGCAAGGTCTTTGTGCTCGATCCGCTGGATATGACGTATATGTATTACGTTTTCAATTTCAATCCTGACGAGCAGTTACGGGTCTTACTGGAAAACTTTGACCTAATGCCACGTCCTTCTGGTGTCGGCGTCAAATTCCGTGTCGTCACGAAAAAAGCCTTTGGCTTTGGCAAAAAACACACCAACTACTTAAGCAGTAACTTCGGAGCTTAAATCCATGACTAAAATCTTTAAAACCCCCTTTGCTGCGCAAGGGGACAGGGTCGCTATACCCAATGAAGTCCAGCCAGATGGCGCGGTTTCTTATACGCAGGGCTACGGTTACGATTACGAGCGTGACCAGAATACCGATCCGGCAGCGAAAGATATCGAACGCGAGAAAATGAATGGGATTTTCCACGATATTACGGAAGCCGTGGGAGAAATACAGACGTTCGGTACGGCGCAATGGACAGTAGAAGCACAGCCTTATCCGTTACGGGTACTGGTGTATCACAAGCAAAAATTGTGGCAATCCCGTATTGAGAATAACAAAGAAGCGCCCGCAGCAGGTAATGCTTGGCTTGAGCTCAAAGCCGACCTAACTGCTGGAGAGGTTGGTGCATACAACAAAGAGGAGGTCAACCAACGCTTTCAGCCATTGGGCAATTATACGCCTGCGGGGTACAGTTATGGCAAAGAGGAATCGGATATCCGTTTTCAGCTGAAAGGCAACTATCAACCTGCCGGGAATTATACGCTGAAAGGGGACAGTTACACCAAGCCAGAATCGGACGGGAAATATCAGCCAGTGGGCAATTATCTGACTGCCGGGTATAGCTATTCTAAAGAGGAAAGTGACGGGCGTTTTCAGCCGAAAGGCAATTATGCTCCTGCTGGTAGTTATGCCCCTAAAGGTGAAAGTTACACTAAACCCGAATCAGATGCTAAGTACCAGCCACAGGGTAATTATCAGCCAATGGGTAATTACGCTGTGCGGGGGGAAAGCTACACGAAAGGGGAGTCCGATGGGAAATATCAGCCTCGAGGTAATTATCAACCTGCTGGAAACTATGCCCCAGCAGGCAATTATGCAGTTAGGGGAGAGTGCTACACCAGAGGGGAAAGTGATGGACGATATCAAATGCGAGGAGTGGCACAAAATTGGCGCAAAATTGGTGATTTTGGTAGAGATTATAATATTGAGATTCAATTGAGTGAAAATTGTTTAGGTAAATATTTATATATTCAACGTGATGGCTGGGGCTATAGCTTAATTGGCTTTTTGGTTCCTCCTGTATCCGGTGTTCGGTTTGGGGTATCATTACATTCACAGGGATATTGGGATTTTGTTGTATCAACCAATGGCAGGCAATTAAATATGCTAGAGTCTACTAGTGGTCGTGCTGGGGCAGTTTTTATCGTAGATTGAATTTTAAATAAGATAAAAAATAGAATAAAAGAGCAGAGATTGTTTTTTTAACTAATAATTGATTGTAAAAGTAATTGTTTTATCGTTTTTATATGTGATTGCTATCATTTTATGCTATTTATCTGTGAGTTATTATTGATGTTTTCTTTATTATTTATATGTGAAATAAATTTTATTAATGCCTTATAAAAAGTTCTTCTGTATAAAAATGTAATTAGTTTCTATTTTACTGAAATATATAAAACAGATTTTTCCGTATTGATAAACCTGAAGATAGATGTTTACAGGCGGAGACATACCTGCCGCCTTCATATTATTTAGCAATGTACTTTGTTGATTAAATGAGGGTTATATATGAATACTCAAGATAATAAACTGGATAATAAGACAGGAAAAGATAATGTGCTTCCTAAACCTGTAATCAGGGAAAAACAAACTTTCACACTAAACCCAGCTGAAAACGGTGTCAGTAATATTTTTGGCTTTGGCTACTCACATGCCAATTTCTTCAACAGCCACTTCGGAGCCTAATCTCATGACGAAAATATTTAAAGTTCCCTTTGCAGCACAGGGAGATAGAGTTTCTATTCCTGATGAGCCTCGAGAAGATGGTACTGTTTCATATGCCCAAGGTTACGGTAGTGGATATGGACTTGATCCAAACGAAGATCCTACCGCAATGAATATCGAACGTGAAAAGATGAACGGTATTTTCCACGATATCACGGAAGCCATGGGGGAAATGCAAGCCTTTGGTGCAGCACAATGGAGCAGTGATGCACAACCTTATCCTCTGAGGGCGCTGGTTTATCACAAGCAGAAAGTCTGGCAATCACGTATTGAGAACAACAAAGAAGAACCAAAAGCAGGGAATGCATGGGTAGAGCTAAAAGCTGACCTGACCGCTGGTGAGGTCGGTGCGTATAGCAAAGAAGAATCGAATACTCGTTTTCAAGCCAAAGGTAACTATGCGCCTGCCGGGAATTATGCGTTAAAAGGGGATAGTTACACTAAACCTGAATCCGATGCTAAGTATCAGCCAGTGGGAAATTATTTATCTGCAGGTTACAGCTATTCGAAAGAAGAAAGTGATGGGCGTTTTCAGCCAAAAGGAAACTATCAACCCACCGGAAATTACCAACCAGCAGGTAATTATGCATTGAGGGGAGAAAGTTATACGAAAGGGGAATCAGATGACAAATATCAGTCGAGAGGCAATTATCAACCTGCTGGGAACTACCAACCAGCGGGAAATTATGCATTAAGAGGAGAATGTTATACCCGGCAGGAGAGTGACGGCAGATATCAACGGGTTGGTAATGCTATTAGTGGAAATTTAGTTACCATCTGGAAAGGTCGTTTATTAAAAGGAGATGTTACCAATATAGGTACAGATATTCGCGGTAGACATTGTTATTTCAAAGTAGGCAGTGTAGATACTGGCCCTTTTTATTATGTATTGATGCCTCCAGTTGATAATATTTTAATTCATACACATCAAGGTTCTGCTGGTTATTGTGAGTTCCAAACGTTATATGGCGGTAGATATATACATGTTCTTTATCAAGAGTGGGGTGATATAACAGAAATAAAGATGATTAGGTGAATATAATTGATGTTTATATTCTATTGTTTTATTTTTGTTCTTTTTTATGAATGATTCATTGGCCTGTTTCAACAGGCCAATTGGTTTTTTGTAAGTATGATAATTTAGACTTAAGGTCTAATTCTTTTAACCCAGTGTCTAATAAAAATTTTCCAAAGTACATTTTTTACCCTTGTTTTTAAGTTTCTTTTTTTTCTCTCTTGGTTGAAAAAGTTAATACGACTTTCTTCATTAATATAGCGTTCCTTTTCTAGCGTGGATTGTTGAGATAGTTCTGTTACGCCAATAATAGGAGGAATTAACCCTTTAATTTTTACTATTCCACGTTCTTGCAAAAAACGCCATTTATCAGCTTCTATCCATACTGGCTGAAGAAAATTTAATAATCTTTTTGCTGAAAGGTTATTTATCATATACCCATAAGCAAAATCAGCATCAATAACATTAACTAAAGCATAGGTATCAGATAACTTAATTTTAAAAGTATCAATATATTCGTTAGTCTTGCTCAAAAGGTACACAATAGGTTTGTTTCTGTTTTTTTTGTTATAATTAGAGATCAATGTATATACATGTTTTAATCGTTTGTTCAGTTTGGCATCGTCTTCTAATATTAATGCAAGAGGAATATTTTCATTAATCATTTTATGGTAAATACTGATGTGACTCAAAGAACAACCTAACTCACCTAACGTCATACCATTACTATAAAAGTCTTGACTTAAATTTTTTATCTCATTTTCTGATAAATCCTTGCCGTTGATAGCATCAATAAAATTAATCTGTAAATCTAATTCGTCAGCTTGTTGTTGTATGGATTCTCTTCGATTTATGTCTTTCTTTAAGTTAATAACAAATATTTTCACTTTACAATCTCACTATCCTGTTAGTGGAACTAAAGAAAATACTAGTATATTATCTCTAATTTTCAATTGGTTAGTTCTTGTGGCATTTCCCAAAATTTGGTCACGCATTCAATCCGTTGATTTGTGTTAAATATAGTATTCATGTTCAATGAAATTGCCGATGACTTTATCATTTATTTCCAGTGACTTAGAATAACTCAAAGCCTTACGATTGAGTCGCTTAAATCAGTTGCGCAATGTCAAACTCTCCCGCTCAATGCGTTGAGTGAAGGTTTTTCTAACACGATGCTGGCTTTTTGGTAATAGATTGTAAGCCTTGAAATTATTGGTGCACCAGAAAACAATATTGAACGAAGCCAGTTTTTTGATAAGTTTCTGGAGTATTTTTTGCTTCTCGCTCCAATCATATGGGCAATGATACTTTTTAGACGGGGTTCTCAAGTATACCATAATCAACGTTGGCATTTTTTATTACCGACAAATGACCATACTTCATCAACTTCACAAGTGAGGTGAACGTTGACATTACCCAGTGGAAGTGTCGTTACACATCGTGGTTTCAGTTTTTTAAAACATGGACAACAGCATTGATACTGAGATGTAATGTACGGATCGTATCACGGATACCAGTATTATTCATGGCAAGATCAAAAATTTGTTCTTTTATACCCGCTTGGCACGCGCGATAGGTGTAATCCAATTGGAAGATTCGTTTGGAGGAAAAACAGCGATAGCGTTGATGATCAGCTTCACCTCTACCATGCTTTTGACGTATTCTGTTTGCTGACAAAATAGATATTTTACTTCAACATCCGCCATGTGATTTCTCTGAAAAAATGGCGATTTTACTCAACTATCAACAGGTTGAATACGAGACACAGAATTTAATCAAAGATCTTAGTCTTAGTGCTTATTACTGGAGAGGGAAATAACCTTATATTTACTCAAATACTCCAACCACTCTTCCCATGCATATCCGGGTTAATATCCGAGTAGCCTCTTTTTTCATCCATAGCTTGGTTTACCGAAACAGGGCAAACTATACATGTACCATTATCACGAATATCTTCGACTTCCTCTCTGGTCAAAGGAGCTCCTTTTTTATTCTGAGCATGTACAAGGAGTAAGATCAAGGCAGGAATGTATATCGGTTCTAATTTTTCTTCATCCATCAATCAAATCTCTGCGTTATTTAAAATTATACCCGTAACTCAAAACATCAATATCGTTGTTATGTTTTCCACGTTGACTATTCAATCAAAAATAAATTTCGACTGTTTCTTGTCAATCTGCGAGCGAGAAGAAAAAACCACTGCTGCCAATTTTGCTGCCAAAATATTAGGAATGGATATTAGGATAATATTAGGAATGTGATTTTGATCAAAGAAAAAAGCCACCTTGCGGTGGCCTTTTTTATTCCCCAACTCACTGTTTTATCAGTGAATTTTTATTTGGTGCCAGGGCGGGACTGGTAATTTCATTTAACTACTTGAATATATTTAATTTATTTTTAAATATTTATTTTATGCCCCTTTTTGTGCCCCTGAAATGTTTAGTTTCTTTATCTTTATATATTATTGATTTTTATCATTAATGTTGGTTTTTTCCTAAGAGGTAAAGAGCACATAAAGAGATTATAGATATAAAGTGTAGTAGTTCATAATTGTTCTGACAGTCATCCACTTTGATTCAGGGCCTGTCAGATTAAATTCGGGTCAGATTTTTTTCAGCCCAAATTGTTTTTCCTTCCAATAATGTCTCTATTGGTGTGTGGCCACGACTCGTTTTTCCTTGATGAATGCGGTGATAGAGGATGGTTATGATGGACGCTAAAGCCCAGCTCACCGTGGATGTAATTGCCAAGGTGGCACAAGGAAAAATCAGCATTATTAATGCGTCAAAGCTGCCCAGTAAATCCCGCCGGACGGAAGAATATTATCTTCAACAATATCAACAAGTGGGTATTCGATAGCCAACCAGAAAATCGAGATCTGAAAGTACTGTGAGGGACGTTTTACGGCCTACTTTGCAGGCCGACAATTATGTGTCTCTGAAGTGATTGAGCCGACAAAACCTTCGTTGTATGATCTGAAAATTCAGAGAAAGTTGGATGCGCTGGCATTAGCAGGCACACTGGACAATATCGCTGAAGCCACCCGACAGAGTGGCTGTTCCCACGACATGTTCTATCGTTACCGTAAATTTTTCAGAGAAAAAGAATCGGAAGCACTCAAACACACTCACCCTCACCGTTAATCCGGCATTATATCATAAAAATCGGACTGCCCATGAATATAGAAGAACAGGTCATTGCTTTTTCATTGGAAAATCCCCATCTGGCTACGGGAACAAATGAATACCAGTGTGCTGCGAGTTGAGAAAGCAAGATCATCACTTGCTAACGTATTGTGATGATCTTCGATTGAGTCATTAAGCTGGGAGCAGGTATACTGAAACGACAAAGTCTCTCGGTAATTCATCCGTCAGTCTCCCTCGGTAATCACACTACTACATGAAAGTGATATGAATTTATCTCCATCAATGTTATCAGATGATCTCTATCGTGGTAATATGTACTGACACCTAATAATCCTCATGAAGTTCAATATATAGAATGATAGTTACAGCTGTAGATCCTTGGTAAAGGTTCAACAGGAAATTATCTAAAAGTTGTTCGATATTACAGAGAAGATACCTTTTTTCTCAATGTAGAAACCCAATTCATCATATGGATTTCCATAAGCTGATGCTGATAGCCAGTTAAGACTTGTAATTAAAATATGATCATTATCCCAAGATAATATCTTTGCATGAGAAATAGGGTTTTTCTTTTTTTCTAAAACAATTCCATTTTCTCTTAGCGAATCGCTTATTTCTTCAAGTTGCTGAGTATTTATGCCTCCACTAAGAGATGAATAGTACATGTTTATATTCAAGTTATTATTATCTGTCATAGAACTTATTAATGGTGTTAAAATTGGTCTTTCTGCATTGTTGCTTATTCTATGGCTTGCAATGAATATTGAATGTTGTGCATTGTCTCTTGCATCTAATACATAGTCATGATGTTCATTTTTAGTGACAATTTTTATTTTGACATTTTTATTTTGAAAGAATTCTGGGGTTGAATTATGAAACGTTTTTTTCAATTCGTATGAGATGGCTGAAATGGATTTGCTCAAATAATTTGATACTCTTGATTTCCCTCTTGATATTATGCTCAATATATCTAATATTTCGGTGGTAAGGGAGTTGTTTGTTACAAAAACAGAGCATTCATACCGATTAAATCCACTTGCTAACCAATTACATGAACCTATAGTAGCACAATACCCGTATTCCAACGTGTCGCATACTATAACTTTTGCATGTGAGCCAGTTGGATCTGAATGTATAGTGAAAAGTGAAGTTAAACCAAGCTTTACTATTTCTTCTCTATAAACAGCAAGCCCACTAAGAAATTGATTATAGCTTCCTATATTTCTCTCATCGTCAGGTTCTTCTTGTCCCCATAATATATCAATTTGTACACCTCTTTGAGCAGAACAAACTAATTTTTGAAAAATCATTTGAAAGTTCTTTAACTGTATAAAGGTCGAGTGTATGATAATTCTGCTTATAGCATTATCGATCATATCCATCAAATGATCACGATGGCTTTCTGCTCCAGATATTATACTAAATTCACTTTCATCAATGAAATGCTCTTCAAATCGATTCTCATGGGATTCGGTATTATATTTACTCAACTTTGAGCTATTATTGTGAGAATAATTTTTTTCTTTATTTTCAATTCGTTTTAAATTAGCAGCAGCGATAATATCAGCAGCTAATTCTTTTGATATATCGGATGGCACTCCGGTTATATTATCCGCTTCATCAACCTGTGCTATTGCAAAAGTTGTATTTTGATAGTACGGCCTATCATTTACTCTTTCTTCATACCCAATAACTTCTTCATCAGTATCTTCTACACAATTAAGAACGTCTGACAAAAATGGTATATTTTTCTGATTTTTAATATTAAGTTCTGTTGCAATAGAACCTTTGTTCTTAAGCAACTCGTTTGCTTTAGATTTTTTATATGTTTGATAGTTTTGATTTCGTGTACTTACCCTATAACATTTAGCTGTTTTAGGGTCTATTAAAAATTTCCTTGTAGACTCGATAGGCTCTCTTTCGTAGGGGAGTTCTTCAAGGTTTGCAACATTTCTCCCATTTTCAGTAATTCTGAAATGATATTTGGAATCTAACTCTACTAATTCAACCCACCCCAACTTCATAAAAGGAATTATTATTTCAATTATTAATCTTTGTGGAAGGTTAGATTTTGAAGATAATTCCTCGACAGGGTATGATTTATGGTTAATTTCAAGGAGCAAAAAATGGTCTAAAGCTCCCCATCTATGCCCTTTGAATATTTTAAATTTATGAATACCAAAATGAAAAGGAACTTTAACATAGATAGTTTTATTTTCCATTTTTTTTGCCTTCATTTTCAATTGGTTCTAATTCAATTGAAGAAAGTTTGCTTTCAGATAATGATAAATCCAGTTTTTTTGTTAGTTTTGTTATGAAATCATATTCTTCTAGATTTTCCTTGGCGATCCTGTTAGACCAAGATTTAAGAAAATCATATGAGCCTATTATAATTAATTTATGTTTGGCTCTACTAAATAGAACATTTATGCGACGTTGATCTGATAAAAATCCCAAAGCACTTTTAATAGTACTTTTGCCATTGTTTCTTACTAACGAAATTATAATTATATCTGCTTCACCTCCTTGGAATGAATCTACTGTAAGGCAATAGCCATAATTGTCATCTGGAGGAATGAAATTATTTAACAACGTTTTAAAGCCATTCTTTTTTTTCTCTATCTCTATAGATTTAGATATAAGTTTTACTTGGTTGGAGTAGGGTGAGAGTACAGCCAATTTCATTTTTTTAGTAGGTGCTGCATTCTTATCGAGATCTTTTAGTAGCGAAATTACTTCCTTGCATTCATTTTCATTTGACCATATTGGTTTATGTTCTCCTGCACGACTACCTTTAACTTTTTGTATATCAGGCTGGTTAATCCAGATAATTGGCGGTGTGTTTTTGAGTGCAGATTCATCTTTTAAATTTATTACTGCATCAAAATCTTCGTCAAGATATTTTCTTTCCATATCCTTATCTGTAACTAACTTGTCTTTGTAAAAAACATTAGAAATTACTTCTGCTATATATGGATGCATACGATGCTGGACTGATAGCATAGACGATAGTTTATTTTTACGTATTTTATCTTTACCAAATAATTGTTCGTATCTTATATCCTCCTGTTCATCAGCCAAAATAAGTGATTCAAATAGGTTTACAAATTTTGTCGCTCGTAGTCCTATTTCTTTTGCTTGGCTGCCATTAATAGAAGAAAAGTGTCCATTACGAATCAGTTCATTCTTTAATCTAAAATTGTTTATGCTATCCACTTCTTCGAAAGTGTTTGTTAGCTTTTGATTGTTAACTAATATATTTTTTAGTTCTATTGATCTATATGGAGGTAATTGATGATGATCGCCTATCATTAATCTACGGTAAGATAATAAAAGAGGACTAATCAGTTCTATACCCGTGACCTTTCCACTTTCCTCCATGATTGACCAATCAAACTGTGCTCTCTCTTTTATCATCCGTTCTACATAATCAGAATTTGTTGTAGCAAATATTAAACTTGCTGATTTTATCAGTTGATTAATCAGAGGATATCTTTTTGCAGGAGGTGCTTTAAGTAAGTTGGCAATATCATTCTTTAATTTATGATTGGATGAATCTCTAAATAAATCACTTTCGACAAATCTCTTTAAATATTCTAAACCTGTTTCATCTGCACTATTTAATACGGCATTGTCTTCCCCCGAAACCTTGTTGCATCTAACAATAATGGGGGAGTTGATATGTTCTTCTTGATTTGAAAAATCTTTGACGACTTCGTGATAAAGATGTTGTACGGTTGCATGGTTCTGAGCAGTAAAAAGTATTCTACTGTTTGGTTCTTCCTTGAATATAAATTGAGAAAGTGCTTTTACTAAGTGAGTTTTACCAACCCCAGGAGGTCCTTGTACAAGATTCATTGGTAATGTTGATAATACTTTGGAAAAAACTTTTTGTTTTGATTCATCTAATGAAGCCATTATATCTTTTGCAATAATTTCTTCATTATTCACTAAAAGGTGCGATTGCGGGGAAGTAATTACATTTATTAATTCGACATGATTTTCGAGCATGTCCAAAGTATTAGCATGTCTTGTGATTTGTCGTAATGTTCCTTCAAGGGAGTCAGGGACAATGAAAAACTCTTTCCATTCCGGAAGTGGTTTTTTTGATATAAAACTGTAAATATCTTGTTTGTTAGAATCATTATCATAGCCATAAAACTCTAAAAGAATTTCATCATCGACTTTATTGAAATCTTTGTTATTCACAAGACTCCAGGATAGTTTGTCATTATTGTCACTACTGTTTATAATTTTCTCAAGCCTTACTGAAGGCGATTCTATACCAAGTGATTTTGATAATTCCTCAGTTGCTTCATCGTGCCTTGGCACAAATTTAAAAATCCATGAGCTAACATTATCTGGTTCACTGTCTTCACTAATGTTTTCTACAGGGAAAATCTCTGCCTTGGCATATGCGATATTAGCAATATGTACGGCTGTTAATCCTTCTAATAACTTTAGATGAGCTTCATTCCTTTTGTTCTTGTCTTTACCTGTTTCTGCGAATACAAGATTCCACGGCATTAAATTTAGTGAGTCATCGTTATTACTTAAGAATTTTTTAGCTTCATAGTGAGTAAAGCAGGAAATGTTATTGCTATTGATTTCAATATAATTTTCTTTATTGAAAAATTTAGCTGGTAGTTCTAAATATGCATATTGAGAATATCCTAACTCCCATGTTTTATATTTAGTTCGGTGGTCTGGTTGAAATGGAGTGAGAACATAACAGAGTTCTTTCCCCCTCAATATTACTTCGTGGTAGTTTGTTTCTAAAGTGTTTACAAATAACACAGGTGAATCAGATAGATCATCACACACAAATTTCTTTATTATTTCAGAGTCATCTCTTGAAATTGTGAAGTGATTTTTATCATAGAATTTCTTTTGTATGCAGTGAAACAAATCTTTCTTTGCTTTGTTATTATTTGGTTGCTCATATTTTGTGTTTATTACTACCCCATGTATATTTTTTGTTTTTTTATAAAATTCGGTAAGCTCATTAATTATACGATTAATAGAGTGTAGAATTTCTTTTTCACTAATAAGTTCTTTAATAGCATTTTGCTGTATAGGTTGGATACCTAAAAGACTTCGAATTATTGTTACTTCACTTATTGTTAAATCGTGATTGGATATGAAGTGTTCTGCAGAGAAACTAAGATTCTTGATCTGACTTAATTCTATTTTTAGAAATTTTGATATCAATATTCCCAAGTTGATCCAGTCTGTAGCGAAAGTTGATATTTTTCCTTGCTCACCTATTGGTTTTATTTTCGCAGTGGTGAGAGTTGGCATCCGTATTGACCATTCAAAACCTGTTAGCTGAAAATCATTATAATCATCATCTTCATATTCATATGTAAGAATGGAGTTTTCATCTAAATGGCGATGCAATAATCCTTGTGCGTGAAGTAAACCAATAGCATTTGTAATTCTGCATATGTTTTTCCAGAATCTTATTCTAACTGTGGGATCTTTTAATCGAGTCAACCAATGGCTATTTCTTGGAAGGGATAATGTTTTTCTATTGAGAAAATAAGATGCGGGAACTCTCCCGTCAGAGTTCAGAACAAGATAGAAGCCTTCATTCGTTTTTTTTGATTCAACAGGGTAGACTATGTAATCCCCAACACCGGGATACCCTTTTAATCTTTGTAACTGTCGTAATTCATGTTGCCAAATACTTTCAAGGACTTTCTCGTCACTTGTAATATTTCTTGGCCAGTATTTTATAATGAAATTCTCACCATCTTTTTGGGAGAGTATCAAATTTGGAATGTTTTTGTTTTCTTCTGTTTTTAAAATATTATCTTCGACGATCTCATAATTATCTAAGATATGATTATCAGTCATATTTCAACCTTATTCCAATATGCATGTGGAAATTTTACTGGTGAGAGCTGTAGTTTTCATATGCTAACTCTTTTATGCTACCGCCCCAACATATGCAAGTATGCTGTATATTGAATTCATTGCTATCATAAATATGTAAATTTTACAATTAGTTAGTGAATGTTGTCTTACTTGGATCAAAAAATATTATTTCTCCATTTTCGATGATTATGTTTTAATGTTATTAACTAATTGATTTTTTGCATATTTACTGTTTTTGAGTTGATTTGTGAACTCAAACAGAGTAATAGGCTCTGATCTATAGACTCAAGGAAGTTAGCCTACAATTGCAATATAAGCTTATTTTTTGAGACCACCAACGAAATTACTGTAGGTTCATGGATATGAAGCTCGGACTGAGCATTTTTATCAATTGCGGAGAAAACTATCGTAGCTTTACTTTTTCAAGCCAGCTAAGGCTTTCTTGTTAATTCCTTGATGCTAAACATTGTTCCATTTCTATGGCTTATCTGGTGTTCTATGGCACCTTTGTTCAACAATTCTTTTCGGAAGAGTAGATAGCTGACTTTACTTATTTTTCTCTGTATTCTTTTTACCCTCAAACAAAAAAGCCGCGAGGGATAAAAATGGTCAAATTGGGATTCCATTCCACACTCAGGGCTTCATATTAAAAAATATCATTTTCACGAAGTCGATCACAAATTAAAGTCGATTATTCCTGTGGCTTAGAACGGGCTTTCCTTTCTAATAATTCTCCAGTATGAGAATCAAAATAACGACTGGGCCAGATCTCTGAGGGATGGATACCCAGGTAATTTGCGATAATCCATTCACCTTTCGGCCAAGGCCTACTGAATGCATTTGCCAGTGTAGATGAACTGAGCCCCGCTTCACGAGAAACCGCCGCTAAGGTTGTACCCTGTTTACGTAATGCTGCGATGATATCGGCTTGGTGCCAGTCAGTTCTAATGTTGTTATTCATTCCTGCTACCCCTTCCATTAATTAATATTGATGGTGGCGATTCAGACAGGGTTCGCAGTACCGGTGGTGTCCAACCGGCGAGGCCGAAGCCTCCCCCGCCTGAATCACCATTGAAAGGGTGATAGCAGACGCACTGGTAGAAACATCCTACCAGTGGGACACCATATTTCGAGGCTGCGAAACCTCACCACTAGATTTTGCTAATGGCGGGAATACTTTAACTGATTGTTTTATCTAACTCAATAACCGAACGGCTAAGTTGAACGACTATAAACCCGTTCAACGTAACGCCCACGACCATCACCGTGCCCCAAATCCATTGAAACCAGTGCCCGTGCTTCTTGCCGATTAAAACCATTTTGTTGGTAAAAATTCAAAGCATCTTGAGCCCACGCATAGCGCAAACTGTGGGGAGAATGACAACCGGTTAAACCAATCTTTGTGGTGTGTGTTCGCCAGTAGTTCATGGCTTGTTTGAGATCGGGCTTATCAATCAATCTACCGCCGCGTTGTTCTGCAACAGCAATGGCTTGCTCGACAGCCTCTTTTACCGCAGTAACATCCAGTACACGGGTTTGTCTTGGTCGGCCACCTTTTGTACCGAAAACAACATGCAGTTTCGGCTCTGGCTGTTCTAAGTGTTTGCGCCAGCTTTTCAATGACGCACTGCATTGCACCGCTTCCTGAGAACGTAATCCCAGTAAGCGGGCAAGTTTCAAGGTGACGGCAAATCCAACATCACGTTCAAGCGCTTTCTGATAAACAACCTGAAACGTAATATCAGGGATCGCCTGTTTCGTGCCTGCTCGGCTGGTGCCACTTAATCCCAATGCCTGATTGCTCAAACGCGGCGAGGTTTCCAGCTTCTCCCGGCCTGCCATGCGGAAAATATTACGCAGTGCGGACATTTCATTTTGTACTGTTCGTTTGGCGATCCCCTGAGATAAACGAGTATCAACGTACTGCTCTACATGTTTGGCTTTCAAATTCTTGAGGTTTTTAACCTGAATATTCAGGCTCAATAACAACGCGCCCAAACGTCCGGCGATCCGAATGCGGTCATGGCAGGTCTTATGACTGCCACCACCTTTTCGGGCAAAAAACGTTAATTCTTTCATCAATCGACTCATTAGCTTCCCCTTGCTGATACCTGACAACATGCGATCTCTGGCGCGCGACCATTCTGGCAAAACAGAAAATACCTGCCTTGCCCTTGATCGATATCTGTGCGCCAGAGTGAACGCAGGTTGAGGTATTGCGGGGTATCGGTTGAGTACGCGGTACTGCCGCCTGCACAAGCAGGTTATCCCCACTGGCGAAAAGCCAGCCTCGATATCGTCAAGTTCTCCTTTTTTAATCTAAAAATGCAGTGTCAGATTCACTGAGTGGTTAAGCAGGCGCGAGCCTGTCTGGGTTGAATAGTCCTTTGGCTGCGGCGTCACTTTCAGCGATAAACCGGCCAAAAGTGACGCCTTAAACCCGCAAATGACCAGTAAAAGTTGTGTAAGCGTTGAAATGCCAACAGGCACAGCAAAACGCCGCAAGGTTCGGTGTCAAACGGGAGCAATGAGTTAATTGTTTAGGTGTAAAAAGTTGTCTGCTGAATATTTCAAATAAAAGCAATTAATACGTTGAATAAATAGTGAAAACTATCCTGCATGTAGGGTGTGAAATGAGTTCAGGACGTTACTCGCTCTCACTATGCAAAAGTTAAGTAAAGATGAGGTCTGATGTTGATATGAAAGAAGTACATGACTCAACGTTCAATGCACTTGGGAGATTATATAAAAACACCTTTTTGAGGTCTTTTTCAGTTTAAGAGACTTTCACCGCCAGACGATGGGTTAGGTGTCTGACGATATCTGCTTCCAAAAGTGCGCAGATGTACCGCAATGCTTGCTCTCCCTTGCAGGCTACGGGAGTTTTATTTCGCCACCCGAAGGCGATCCTGACAGGCGATGGATCATTTGTGTAGAAGAGATATTAACGTTTAGCCAGAGGCGAGTCAAATCGTGGCAGTTCGTATTAACCTTATTTTTTCTATATTCCCGTCCCTATTCCACTAATTTCGCCATATTCTGCCAAAATCAGGTGAAAATTCCATCTAATTGGTTAATTAATTTTATTGATGAGTATGTACAATAAATTAACCTGCCGGATAAAAAAATCTAACATAAAAAAGTAAGCATAATGAACAACAACAAGGAATCACTGTACCTGCGAGAACGCGCCTATCTGCGGGAACTGGCGCAACGCGTGGCGAAAGACTCACCGCATCTGGCCGATTTTCTGATTTCTTCCCATGATCCCGATATTACGCGTCTTTTTGAAGCCTTTGCCCTGTTGATTGCCAGTGTACGGGCTAAACTGGAGGACGAACTTCCCGAAATCACGCACGGGATCTTGTCGCGCATCTGGCCG
>NZ_CAWNQF010000089.1:104273-219624 GCF_963876465.1 Xenorhabdus sp. KK7.4 | reverse complement strand
AATGAATTAACTGTTTCAGTCACTCTTCAAGACTTTAATCTTTTTTGCCTTTCGGCTGTCGATAGTGTCTTGCGAGTGCCCACACAGATTGTCTGATTAATTTGTTAAAGAGCATTGCAACCGGAAGTGGCTTCCGGGTTGCGAGGCTGCGTATCTTACGCTTTTTGCCTCCGGAGTCAAGCGTTTATTTTCGCTTTCCTTCCGCTGTCCTGCGCGACATGTCTCAGCTCAGCGTCGGTCAGTGGTGGCGCATTATAGGGAGTTTTTCGGCCCTGACAATAGTTTTTTTGCATTTTATTTTCGTTCGTTTCTTTTTTCCTCAAAGTGAGGAAATAACCAACAAAAAGATTGCTTTTAAGCCTCTTTTTGAGGCTCTAGTTGTAAAAATGTCTGAGAAAAATGATCCACTTGGGCCCAGTCGGTGTATTCAATCTCTTTTGTTGTATCAGTTTCTCCTCCGGTCATACGCATAATGAGCTGAATCATTATGCGATCAAACCAACGGTAGCGGGGATAAAGCAATGCTCCGGCAAAAACATCGCACAAATCTGGCTGCCAAGGGCTTTTTACCAAAAACTTACGAACATAAGCATTCGTCTCGGGCGTTCTTTTTTCTGGTTTTCTGGCTGTTAAATTGACACTGAAGAAAGCTGTCGTTAGTTGATTCAATTGCTTTTGATGGCGTACAACAAACTTATGTAATACCGAATTAAAGTTCCCGTAACGTATTGAAGCCCCGATCATCACCTTATTATAAGGAAGCAAATTCATATGATTGACTGTCGCAAGATCTCTCAAGTCACAATTGATACCTGTCCGGCGAATATTTTCTGCAATACGCATGATTATTTTCTTAGTCTGTCCATCCTGTGTGGAGTAGAGCAATAGGTAATTCATAAATACGCCTCTGTATCTTCGATTAATCGCGCCAGAAAGTTGGCGTAAATAAAACTAATAAAGTGAAAACTTCCAAACGCCCAAACAGCATTGTCACCACTAAAACCCATTTCGCTGTCGGGTTCATTGTAGTGAAGTTATCAGCTACCGTACCCAATCCCGGCCCAAGATTATTCAGTGTTGCGGCAATAGCAGAGAACGCAGAAAACTCATCAACTCCTGTAGCAATCAGTAACAACATGCTAATAATGAAAACCAACGCATAAGCGGAGAAAAAACCCCAAACTGCTTCAATAATTTTTTCCGGTAATGCCCTACGCCCCAGTTTAATTGTGTATACCGCATTAGGATGAACTAACCGCTTCAATTCGCGGGAGCCTTGCAGAAACAACAACAAGATGCGGATGACTTTCAAACCCCCACCAGTCGATCCGGCACATCCGCCGACAAATGCAGAGCACAGTAACAGAAATGGCAGAAACAGCGGCCACTTAGCAAAACTGTCCGTCGTAAACCCTGCTGTAGTTGCCATCGACACAACCTGAAAGAAGGCATGATTCAGTGCATTTAATTTTGATTCATACACGGAGTGCTGCCACAAAACCAGCATACATATGACGACCAATGCCAGCTGGATACTGATAAACATGCGGAATTCAGGATCACGCCAATAAACTTTCAGGCTTCTTCCTGAAAGCACAGCAAAGTGCAAACCAAAGTTACAGCCAGAGATCAGCAGAAAAATTGCAATAATAGTATTAATCGTCGGGCTATTAAAAAAGCCTACGCTGGCATCATGGGTCGAGAACCCCCCTATCGCAATAGTAGAAAAGCTATGAGAAATGGCATCAAAAACTGACATCCCGGCAGCCCATAAGGCAACCGCACAGGCAATGGTTAATAAAACATAAATCAGCCAGAGAGTCTTTGCCGTTTCAGCAATACGAGGACGCATTTTATTATCTTTCAGTGGCCCCGGCATTTCAGCCCGATAAAGCTGCATTCCCCCTACCCCCAGCAAAGGCAGGATCGCAACCGCCAGTACGATGATTCCCATTCCTCCCAACCATTGCAGCATTTGCCGATAAAAGAGAATGGCTTTAGGAAGAGAATCAAGACCAACGAGTGTCGTTGCCCCTGTCGTCGTCAATCCTGAGAAAGATTCGAAAAAAGCATCAGTAATAGAAAGGTTAGGTTTTTCTGAGAAAATAAAAGGTAAAGCACCGACACTACCCAGTACAGTCCAGAACAGTACAACGATCAAGAAACCTTCCTTAGGTTTCAGTTCATATTTTTGTTCCCGATTCGGTACCCAAAGTACCAGACCAATCAGAAGTGCAAAGATGAATGTCTGACTGAAAGCTCTGCCGGCACCATCTCGGTAAATCAATGCCACCAACCCCGGAATAATCATTGTGACAGAGAAAATAATGACAAGTAGCCCGACAATACGGGTTATGGTGCGAAAATGCATTCAGCAGGTTCCTTCGAAATCCGGTATGACAAAATAATTATTCTTTTGATGTTAAAAATAGCGCCCCGCGACTTAAGTCACGTAATTTATTACCTATTTCATCAGCAAGGGTAGCAGGTAATGAGACTTGCAATGTAACATTTTCCGTATATTCACTGGCAAGTACCTGCCCTGAAAATTGCTGTAATAACTGTTCTACCATTGAGATTTGTGCATATTCACATTGTATCTGGTATTGTTTCTGTGGAACTTTATACTCTGTTTCCAATAGCTTAAGCGCCTGCTGAACGCCATTACCGTAGGCTTTCACTAACCCCCCGGTACCCAGTTTAATTCCCCCAAAATAACGGACGGATATAGCAGTGATCTCCCCTAAACCGCTTCCTATCAATTGTGCAATCATCGGTTTACCCGCGGTTCCGGTAGGCTCTCCATCATCTGAAAAACCTAACTGCTGAGAATCATCGGGAGCGCCAGCAACAAAAGCCCAGCAGTGATGCCGGGCATCAGGGTATTGCTGTTTAATGCGTTGAATAAACGATTTTGCTTCATCAACCCCGCTGGTATGCTCCAGCAGGGTAATAAAACGACTTTTCTTTATTTCTTCAGTAAAGCTGACTGAAGCCGCTGGAATTAAATAAGGCTTCATTACGGCAACTGTAAATCTCTGGTCATATTTTCAATTTTTCCATCATGGATAACGATATTATCTTCAATGCGAATACCACCATATGGCTTGAGTGCCTCGATCTTTTTCCAGTCGAAGTGTTTGCTGTATTCGCTGACACGCCACGGTGCCAATAAGGTTTCAATAAAATAAAGCCCCGGCTCAATGGTCAAAACCATTCTTGGCTCCAGAACACGTGTGCAACGCAAATAAGGATACATTTCCGGCGCAGCCAAATGAGTTCCGGTATCATCCTGCATAAATCCGGCGGAATCATGTACCTGCAAACCAAGCGGATGACCAAGCCCGTGAGGGAAAAACGGCGCTGTCAGCCCTTTTTCAACCATAGCTTCTTCACTAATTCCATTAATGATATCGTGCTTTTTCAGCAACCTGGCTATGCGATAGTGCATATTGATATGATAATCGGTATACCGGGTACCCGCTTTGATCGTGGTTATAATTGCCTGCTGTTCGTCATTCAGCCCTTTAATCAGAGAAGCAAACTCACTATTTGATTTCGCTGCATAAGTTCTGGTGATATCCGCCGCATAGCCATTATATTCTGCCCCCGCATCAATCAAAAAACTGCGAATTTCAGCCGGTACCGTTTGCTGCAACTTTGTATAGTGCAAAACAGCAGCATTTTCATTCAGTGCGATAATATTGTCATAAGGAACATCAGTATCACGGTGTCCCGTTGCGATCAGATAGAACATATTGATTTCGAACTCGCTGACACCTGACAAAAACGCATCATGTGCCGCCATATGGCCATTCACTGCTGTCTTCTGCGCTTCACGCATACAGGCCAGTTCGTAATCTGTCTTATAGGAACGATGGAAGCTTAAATAATCTAAAACGGCTTTGGGGTTAAGATTATGTTCGGAGATCCCCAGCGATTTCGCACGTTTAACTTGTTCGCCGATGTAGGCCGTATGTTGTTTTGAAAAGCCATTCAGTGCTGCATTAATATCTTCGGCACTGGTCAGATGGAACATTTCCACTTCTTCCGTCCAGTATCCGTGAGGAAGTGGTTCCACACTGTGCCAATAATCCACTGGAGAATAAAACCATAATTTGGGTTTATTGACACCATCGATCCATAACCAGCAATTCGGTACTTTGGTTACAGGAACCCATGCCTTGAAATGTGCATTTGCCTTAAACGGATAATGGCTATCATCGAGAAATACTCGTAATAACTCACCAGAGTGAATAAGCAGGGCGTCAAGCTGACTGCGTGCTAATATTTCTTTAGCACGCTTTTGCAAAATTTTAATATGTTCTTGATACAGAGATGCCAACTTTTCCATTTTATGAACCTTTGGGTTATCTGGCCGGAATTTCAATTTTACCACAATACATTATTTTTCGTGTCATCACTGAAAATCAACTTAATAAGAATTAACTAATAATATTTATATTTTTCAAGTAAATAATAAAAAATAGCACTTCCCATCATAAATCTTACCTGTGATCCGCCCTACAAAAAATTAATCATTGGTTTGCATTCACTTAACACACTAATCACAATCAACTGCATCTGGTCATACCAGATGGTATGCACTCATTGAGGAGAATGACATGCTCTACCTAAGTGAAACTATTCAAGTAAACTGGCTGAAAGATGGCATTGCAGAACTGATCTTCAATGCGTCAGCCGCAATTAATAAATTGGATACCAAGACTGTTGCATCACTGGATAAGGCAATTGCCACCCTTGAACAACAATCTGAATTAAAAGGGCTATTAATCCGCTCTGAAAAACAGGCCTTTATCGTCGGTGCGGATATCACAGAATTTTTATCTTTATTTAGCGCTCCGGCAGAAAAACTGCATGAATTACTGAATCTCGCTAATAACATTTTCAATCGAATTGAAGACCTTGCTGTTCCTACAGTCTCCGCAATCAATGGGTATGCGCTTGGTGGCGGTTGCGAGTTAGTACTTGCCACTGATTTTCGCGTAGCATCCCCCGATCTTCGAATCGGTTTACCAGAAACGAAACTAGGTATCATGCCGGGTTTTGGTGGCTCAGTTCGTATGCCACGCTTGATCGGAACTGATAATGCCCTTGAAATTATTACAGCGGGCAAAGATATTGGTGCTGAAGAAGCGTTGAAAAATGGCTTGGTTGATGCCGTTGTGCCTACAGAGAAGTTGGTTGACTCTGCTGTTTCTATTCTGGAACAGGCTATTCAAGGTGATTTAGACTGGAAAGCCGCCCGCCAACCGAAACTAGTACCGCTTAGCCTTAATGCGATTGAACGCACCATGAGTTTCACTGTGGCAAAAGGCATGGTAATGAAAGTCGCAGGGCCTCATTATCCGGCTCCGATTACTGCGGTAAAAACCATTGAAAAAGCAGCGACTCTGAATCGCGATGAAGCATTAAAACTGGAAAGTGATAGCTTCGTGATGCTGGCGCATACTTCAGTCGCCCGTGCTTTGGTCGGGATCTTCCTGAATGATCAGTATGTAAAAGGTCTGGCAAAAAAACATCTGAAAGAAGTTTCAACACCTCAACATTCCGCTGTTCTGGGCGCGGGTATTATGGGTGGTGGTATCGCTTACCAATCAGCACGTAAAGGTGTGCCGGTTCTGATGAAAGATATTAATCAGAAAGCACTGGATCTCGGCATGAACGAAGCGGCTAAATTACTGAACAAACAGTTTGAGCGCGGACGTCTGGATGCAATGAAGATGGCTAAGATTTTGTCATCAATCCACCCAACGCTGGATTATGCCGGTATTGAGCAATCTCAGGTTGTAGTCGAAGCGGTTGTTGAAAACCCGAAAATTAAAGCGGCAGTTCTGGCAGAAACAGAATCTCATATTAATGATGATTGTATTCTGGCATCCAACACTTCCACTATTCCCATCACTGAATTAGCCAACTCACTGAAGCGACCAGAAAACTTCTGTGGTATGCACTTCTTTAACCCGGTTCACCGCATGCCGCTGGTTGAAGTCATTCGTGGAGAAAAAACATCAGAAAAAACAATTTCTGCTGTTGTTGCCTATGCCAGCAAAATGGGCAAAACCCCGATTGTTGTGAATGATTGCCCGGGCTTTTTCGTAAACCGTGTTCTATTCCCATATCTGGCCGGCTTTGGCATGTTATTGCGAGATGGTGGTGATTTCCGTCAAATCGACAAAATCATGGAAAAAGAATTTGGCTGGCCGATGGGCCCTGCATATCTGATTGATGTAGTTGGGATTGATACTGCCCATCACGCACAGAGCGTCATGGCACAAGGTTTTCCTGAGCGTATGAACCGTGATTATCGGGATGCCATTGATGTCTTGTTTGAAAACCAGCGTTACGGCCAGAAAAATGGTGTTGGTTTCTATAAATACACTCAGGATAGAAAAGGTAAACCGAAAAAAGAGCAGGATGAAACCACTGATCAGTTACTGGCAGGTGTAAGCCAGCCTAAACAGGCTTTCTCTGGCGAAGATATCATTGCACGTACCATGATACCAATGATTAACGAAGTTGTTCGCTGTCTGGAAGAAGGTGTGATTGCCAGCCCTGCAGAAGCAGACATGGCGCTGGTTTATGGTTTAGGTTTCCCTCCATTCCACGGCGGTGTTTTCCGTTATCTGGATACAATGGGAACAGCAGCCTATGTGAAACTGGCTGAAAGCTATGCCCATTTAGGTGCACTTTATCAGGTTCCAGCTGGCCTGAAAGCGAAAGCTGAGAGCAATGAAAGTTACTATCCTGCGGCAGCAAAACTTGCTGTTAATTCAGGTGAAACAGCGTGAGGTCTGAAAACATGGAAAACGTAGTCATTATTGATGGTATCCGTACCCCGATGGGGCGCTCAAAAGGTGGAGTATTCCGTCAGACCCGTGCCGAAGATCTCTCAGCACATTTGATGAAGTCACTCCTTAAACGTAACCCATTAGTACAACCTGAGCAGATTGATGATATCTCTTGGGGATGTGTACAACAAACACTGGAACAAGGATTTAATATTGCCCGTAATGCAGCCTTGCTGGCAGGGCTTCCTCATTCAGTACCCGCGGTTACCGTGAACCGTCTGTGTGGTTCTTCGATGCAATCATTGCATGATGCTACCCGCATGATCATGACAGGAGATGCCAATATTGCCATGATTGGTGGTGTTGAGCACATGGGCCACGTGCCGATGACTCATGGTGTCGATTTCCACCCTAAATTAAGCCGCAATGTCGCAAAAGCAGCAGGTGTAATGGGTCTGACCGCTGAAATGCTGGCAAAAATGCATGGTATCAGCCGTGAAATGCAGGATGAATTTGCTATGCGTTCACATCAGCGCGCTGCACAGGCGACAGAGTCAAAAGCCTTTGCCAGTGAGATTGCCCCTCTGCACGGGCACGATGCTGACGGAAACATTCAGCTTGTTAATTTTGATGAGGTTATCCGCCCGGATACTAATCTGAAAGATTTAGCTGGTCTGCGCCCTGTCTTTGACCCAGTCACGGGTAGTGTAACCGCCGGTAACTCTTCAGCACTTTCAGACGGTGCATCAGCAATGCTGGTTATGAGTGAAAGTAAAGCACGTGAACTGGGATTGAAGCCTCGCGCCCGTATCCGCTCAATGGCGGTTGTTGGTTGTGATCCTTCCATCATGGGCTATGGCCCTGTTCCTGCAACACAGATGGCATTGAAAAAAGCCGGTCTGACTCTTTCGGATATTGGCCTGTTTGAATTAAACGAAGCATTTGCTGCCCAGTCTCTGGCATGTATGAAGGGACTGAATCTGCTGGATAGTATGGATGACAAAATTAACCTGAACGGTGGTGCTATTGCACTTGGTCATCCATTGGGCTGTTCTGGTACCAGAATCACAACAACCTTGCTGAATCTGATGGAGCGTAAAGATGTCCAGTTCGGATTAGCAACCATGTGTATCGGGCTGGGTCAGGGCATTGCCACGATTATTGAAAGAGTTTAGCTATCGAGATATCTGACGATTATTTGTGAGTATTTTCCCCTTGTCTGTCTTATCTATTGCATCACTCGAATAAGTTGTTGCCGTAGTTTCCCGCCTGTCAGGGGCGGGTTTTTTTATTATTGCTCACCAGATGGTAGGTATATACACAATGGATTTCAAGATGCGTAGCGGCGGCAAGGGAGTAAATCCCCAAGAGCATAGCTAACTATGTGACTGAGGTGAGCGAGCGCAGCCAACAAAGAGGCAACTTGAAAGACAAAGTGTATAAATCAGATAAACTCGAACGCATCACCATACATACGCTCAAGAGAAGCATCACGCTCACTGCAAAACCGTTCACGGGCAATTTTAGCCATTTCAAAACGGCCGGCGATATAAATGTCATACGGAGCTAAATTGCCAAAATCCTCCAGAACAGCACTTAATACAGTTCCCGTCCTTCCCCGCCAATTACCGTCAGCCTGCTCAACCACAGGAACGACGGTTAAATTAGAGTAATGTTCACTTAAAGACTGTAATTCACCCAAATCATAGAGGTGTTGCAACTCACGACCACCCCAATAAATTGCAATTTCGCGCTCAGGATCGCTCTCTAAGGCAGCCAGTAAAATAGAACGGGTATATGAAAACCCGGTTCCTCCTGCAATTAATAGCATAGGGTTTTTACTGTCTTCACGAAACCACGCTTGCCCGTGTGGAATATCAATATCAATAACTTTCTGATCCAGGATCCTATCCATCACCGCCATTGCATACAGGTTCAATTCAGAAGCCCCTATATGCAATTCAATCGTCTGTTTTTCTGATGGCGATGATGCCATAGAGAAGGGGCGTTTATCCCTCTCATCCATCACGACCATAAGGTATTGCCCTGCACGAAAAGAAAAAGGCGAATCAGGTAATAAACGAACCCGATAAACTGTATCTGTAATGGAGTCAACCGATGTTACTTTACAGCTTAGTGTTGTCATGCGTTCCCTCTTATCGCTTCAAAATATCTAATTGATCCCAAATTTCATCGACACGGGCCCGGATCTCATCACTCATGACAATCGGACGCCCCCATTCCCTTTGTGTCTCTCCCGGCCATTTATTGGTTGCATCTAATCCCATTTTTGAGCCAAGCCCGGAAACAGGTGATGCAAAATCGAGATAGTCAATTGGTGTATTTTCCATTAAGACAGTATCCCGTTGCGGATCCATCCGCGTTGTTATTGCCCAGATAACATCATTCCAGTCTCGGGCATTAATGTCATCATCACAGACAATCACAAATTTTGTGTACATAAATTGCCGCAGATATGACCAAACACCCATCATGACCCGTTTGGCATGCCCTGCATATTGTTTTTTCATCGTAACGACGGCAAGCCGATAAGAACAACCCTCAGGAGGTAGATAAAAATCGACAATTTCAGGAAATTGTTTTTGCAGGATAGGTACCAGCACTTCATTCAATGCAACGCCCAATACAGCCGGTTCATCCGGTGGGCGCCCTGTATAGGTAGAGTGGTAGATAGCATCACGACGCTGGGTAATGTGAGTAATGGTAAATACAGGAAACATATCTATTTCATTATAATAACCAGTATGGTCACCATATGGCCCTTCCGGCGCCATTTCACCCGGCTCAATGTATCCTTCGAGGATAATCTCAGCGCTGGCAGGCACTTCCAATTCATTGGATAAACATTTCACAACTTCCGTTTTATGCCCACGCAACAATCCGGCAAAAGCATATTCAGACAGGGTATCAGGCACAGGCGTAACAGCGCCTAAAATTGTGGCAGGATCCGCACCCAGAGCAACAGAAACAGGAAAACGCTCCCCCGGATGAGACTGACACCATTCCTGAAAATCGAGTGCCCCACCGCGATGTGATAGCCAGCGCATGATAAGCTTATTTTTACCTAAAACTTGCTGACGATAGATGCCTAGATTCTGGCGTTCTTTATTTGGCCCTCTGGTTACAGTCAGGCCCCATGTAATCAAAGGAGCAGCATCTTCTGGCCAACAGTGCATCACCGGGATTCGGGTCAAATCAACGTCATCCCCTTCCCAGATCAGCTCCTGACAAGGCGCAGAACTAAGACGCTTGGTTGGCATATTTAAAACTTGTTTGAATTTAGGCAACTTACCAACCAAATCACGAAAACCTTTTGGTGGCTCCGGCTCTTTGAGAAAGGCCAGCAACTTGCCAACATCATGCAGGGCTTTAACATCATCCTGCCCCATCCCCATCGCAACCCGTTTAGGTGTCCCAAACAGATTACACAAAACCGGCATCGAGTATCCTTTTGGGTTTTCAAACAACAAGGCAGGCCCACCGGCACGAAGAGTACGATCCGCGATTTCGGTCATTTCCAGATAGGGATCAACTTCCATACTAATTCGTTTTAATTCACCAGATTGTTCCAGCAAGGAAAGAAAGTCTCTTAGATCGCGGTATTTCATATTATTCAATTATGCCGATTTTTAAGGGGGAAGGACATTATAAGCTCTCGAATGCAGGTTACAAGGTAAACTCATAACCTACTAAAAATCAATGAATTTATTGTATTCTTGTGGGGCAAATTGCTAAGACACAGAGAAACGTTGTTCAGCCTCCATGCCTGCTTATCAAATTGCACGGAAAACATCTGATTACGTAGATAAATTTTAAGCTATTCATTTACACCAATAAAATAGTGCTATCCTCTTAATATGCGTTTTTAAAAAAATAAACTATTCTGCAATTTTATCTATAAAAATCATTTTAATTCATAATGATAAGTAAAATGAAACGATTATCTGTTTAATAATGATACACAATGGATTTCAAGACGCACCGTGGCGGCAGGAGAGCGTCAAATTCGTCGGAAACGAGTTTGTTCAGCCAACAAAGAAGCAACTTGAAAGACAAAGTGTATAAAATATGGATTTTGGCCTGTAAAACACGTTACTGCCTGTAAAAACATGTCATTTTCTTTAAACACATTTTTCACTTTATATATGATTTGCTTATATCGGTTTTGTTATGCTTCATTTTATAGGTGATTCTGGTATATCGGTTTTGTTATGCTTAGTAGATTGTGTAATGGAGTCGGAATATTATGGGAAATTGGTATCTTCTTTATTGTAAACGCGGGCAAATCTCTCGGGCGGTAGAAAACCTGGAGAGACAGGATGTCATTTGCCTGACACCCACAGCCAAAATTGAAAAAATTATACGGGGCAGAAGAACGACCGTAACCGAACCTCTTTTTCCGAACTACCTTTTTGTGAACTTTGATCCAGAAGTTATTCATACCACCACGGTTAATTCAACGCGGGGGGTTAATCACTTTATCCGTTTCAGTACATACCCAGCGGTTGTCCCACAACAATTAATCGATGAATTAATGAATGCGACTGAACAGGAATTCACTGCACCAGAAACCCCTGTTTCCGGTGATACTGTTCTGATAACTGAAGGGATTTTTGAAGGGATTCAGGCCATTTATAATGAACCAGATGGAGAAACTCGTTCAATTCTTCTGCTGAATATTTTGAATAAAGAAGTTTCCAAGGTATTAGATAATAAACAATTTACAAAACTCTAATTCAACCTAATTATACTTAAACCGTCATTAATATCTTTTTTTACAACAAAAGATACTCAATGACGGTTTTTTGCTGTTTAACTGCTTTTCCAACTGCTATTTGGGGTCAGTAGCCTTTCTCGACGGCCCAAGCCTGTCTAGTTCCGCTAAGATTGCCGAAATCTGTTGTTCCCAATCGGTTGGTTTTATTTGTTTACGAAACCACGGCAATCTCTCTTGGCGTTTAAAATCAACTGAACTGACTGCTTCTTTCCCCTGTAACAAATATTTTGACATAAATGCCAAGATATAAATCTTATCCTCATCCGAGTTGAAAAGACTGAGATAAGGAATGAAAAATTGGTATGTCAATTCATTTTTTTCGTTTAGTCCATAACATTTGAAATGCAAAATATTATTAGTAAACGCCACTTCTAATTCTTTATAACGCGATACATACACTTTCCCTTTTTTCCAGGTATAAAAAAGTTTCCTTTCATGATCAATAATGAAATTTGCAGGCTTACGTAGTCGTAATAATATGCTAATCAAAAGAATATTGGCGATAAGAAAAAACAACCCAAAGCTTGCATCTATAATCAGGTATCGTCTAGCCCTTTCTTCACCATAATAACTACCCTTAGAATATTTTATATGGAAATAATCCAATAATGATACTTTTTCATCATCTGATATTATCTGTAATGATTTAACATATTCAGGTGCATTGGGATTTAAATAAAATTTCTCTCCATAACGTTTTTTGGCGTTCTGTACAGACCAAAGATAACCTTCCTCATTAGCTTTCCATACTGTAACAAAATTATTAATAAAAAAACCAAGACATAACATAAATCCAATCATCAAAGGTATTATAACTTCTTTTCTGGCTCTTATGATATTATGACGAAATTGACATTCCTTGTCATTTATTACGTCCAAAAAACCTGCACGTTTTACAGTTTTATCATTCAACAAAATTATTTTTCCCTCTAGAACAGGATCACCAAATGTAGACAATGGTTCTGTTGGAGATGTTTTCACTTTAAAAATTTTTTTAAGTGTTTTTTTTATTAACTCACTCATTTAACATAATACCTCATCTTCATATCCATAAATTGCATTTTCTAACGTTGGTTCTTTTCCCCACTTATAGTGAAGAGGAGAAACATTATCTTTTGTTGGCTTATAATACCAAAAAACCTTCATATATTCAGAGTACTTTTCTTCTACTTCAACTGTTAACGTAGTTAAACCACTCCTCTCATCATAAATTAAATTTTCACGATTTTTACTAGCAATATTAATTGCTTTATTGAATTTATCTTTTGCTACAGAATAACAGTATCTACTATAACTACGTTCAACTATTGATGCATCCGGATCACTATAGCCATCAGACAAAGTTGATGGTATAACTTCATGATATATATTTGACTCTCCCCATTTAAAGTTAGGCAGTATAAATTTATAAATTATCTTTCCTTGTTTATTATTTTCAATTTTTAAAATTGGTTTCGTAAAGAAATTCAAAAACTCCTGCATCTCAACAACATATGAATCATTTACTCCTTTTTCTACTTTTTTTATTTTCTCAAATTGTTCCTCTAAAGGTTTTCGATCTTCATCTGTACTCCAAAAAGCATACTTCTCTCCATTACCCCAAAAGCAATTCTTTAATAAAGTTTTAAAATCGACCCAATTGAAGTATATAGCTGCAAATGTTCCACCAAGCATTAGTGAAGCTCCTAGTGCAATAACGAGACTAATTCCAAAGGTCACTTCAGATGTCGCTAGCGCTATAGACCACCCAACAGCCATCATTATTGAGCCTGTGCCTATTGCAACATGGGAATAAGCTTCCTTATTATTACCAAAGCCAAAAGAATTATAAGCATCATAATAAGAAAGTACACCGCTCACGAACCCTGTCGCAATTAATCCACCATTTACTGCCCTTGTCATTACAGCGCTTTCTAACATAAGTTTACGTGAAATAGAATTTAATAATGCTCTTGCGGCAGGTCTATTCAATTTATCTGCTAATTTAGCTGTAACTTTAAGAAAATCTCCACCAATAGCAGAGGAACCTTTTGCTGCAATTAATCCTCCTAGGATAGTATTCGCATAGCTTGAAACATAATAATATGGAAGTCTATTTGCATTAAATGGTGCATTCTTATCGAAACGCGACATTGATGTCATTTGATATAGCACATAACTTTTCATGAATAAATCCAATCCGGTTAAGCTAGACTTTAACACATATCCAGTAGGTTTATTTAAATAATAAAATAACTTAAAATTAAGATTTAATTCTGGCCTTTTAAGTTTAATTAACGGTATTTTTATTTTTAAATTGTTATTATAACCATCCAATATGTTAGACCAGTCAAACACTTTTTTACCAAAAAATTTTTTCGAGCCAGATTTAACATGGGCCACACCTTTCTTAAATAGCCCTGATAAACCTTGGTTTTCATAATCTTCAACTTTTTTTAGAAATTTATAATACTCTTTTTCAGTTAACTCAGCATATTGACCTTGCTTTATTTCAAGACCAAAATATTCTAAAACATTAGGAACCAATTTATGTGTTATCTGTTTAACACTCAATACATGCAAATGTAATATTCCTTTATACGATATTTCTGTTGTAAATACAAAAAGTCTAGCAAGCAAATTACCAACGGCACTGAATATTATATCCACTCCTCGATTAAGAAACTTTGCAATGGAACCCTTATTAACTCCATCATGTCCCAATGAATTCACTATTCCATTAAGAGCAACATTCCACGCACTATTTTCTTCTATGGCCAATGGACCAGCAATAATACTTTCCATCGCCAAAAACCCCTCTTCTGAATGCTTCAGTGGTTCCATTAATTCATTGTATAAAATGCAGAACTCCGCAAACTCTCTTGCATCATCTTCAGTAAAAATATCTTTCTTATCAGATACAGAAAAAAAATTTTTAAAATAATGTGTCAGCCCACCTAACTTACCGGCAATCATTCCACCTTCAAAGAAATGATTATATAAATCAAGAATATCCTTCTTTTTATTCTTTATATCATTAATTGGAATAGTTAATTTAGGCCACCAAGTTTTCCAATTTTCTTGGTGAATACATTCCTCTACATATTTCTTTATTTCCTCATTTTTTGAGGAAGATAATATTTCAATAAAATTCCCTATTGTAAGAGGATAAATATTAGTTACACCATAATTCAGCTCCCAAAGATTAAGTAACATATATGCCATCAAAATATCACGTTGATACCCCACAGGATCATTCAATACCACAATCTTCGCTTTGTCCTTATAATGAGGGCAGATAAGGCTGTCTATATAACGCATTTCCATATCTGAATTCATGAAAAAACTGCCATCAATCGAGATATCCCCTAAATCAGCAGATTGCAAAGCTGGATCAGATAATTGTTTTTTGTATGTCTGAAATTGTCTTTCTGGATCTTTAAAATCTTCTACTAATCCGTCAAAATGCTCTTGTTTGGCATCAATGGCATAGTCTGATTGTTCACTATCTAAATCTACAAATTGCATCGCATTCCTTCGAAACTCTTTGTCATTATCCATCTTCTTCAGGATAGATTTAGAAAGCTTTACTTCACTGTAAACGATACTGATTTTGGTCACATCTTTATCCATTGCCAGAAAAGGATAGCCTAAACCTGCTGTACCACTAGCTGGATGAATTTCTTCCCACGCAGAACTCCCAGCTTTTTGCTCATACTTGGTATATTTGGTGACCATCCCTCTTTTGCCTTCTAGGGTGACAATTTCAGGGCTGAATTTGAAAATTAATAATTTTCCATCCCGTTGAGATCCTCTGGTTTTAATCGGCCCTTCTTCTTTGACATAAATCCAGCCAGCTCTTGGCATTCGGATGCTATATCCCCTCAAAACGCTTGCACTTAATGAATCATCATAAGGATCAATAAAAGCACTTATTGGCGGCGGTAATTGAGCACTTAACAATTCGTCACCAAAAAAATTCATATAAGCATATCTGACAGGATAAATCGGCCTGATATTGGCATCACACGGTCTGACAACAGTATCCATGTCCAGCTGATGTGGCATACGCGCCTGCGCCTCATCAACTATTTTTTCAAAGACCTGTTTTGCTTTTTCAGAAGCTGTCTCAACAGCTTCGCCAGTTTTCGTAAAGATAGAATCAACACTGTCCATTTCTCTTTTTTCCTATGTTATTTTGCAATCCGATTCTTAAAACTATTGTTAAAACAATACTCATAACAACTCAGCGCCCTTACTTCTTGCGCCTGAGATTCTGCACACGCATACTCCCATGCCCGTAACCACAGTTCTTCATCATCACGAGCCAAACTTCTGGCTGCCACCAAGTAAAGCACCGAGCGTTGATGAGCAAAGCCGGCCAGACAGATCAAATTGCTCTGTTGCAGTACAAAAGTAGGAAGTTGTGCTTTTTGCTGTGATGTAAGTTCGGGTTGTGTCTCTTCGATGAATTTGACAATTTGTGCGAGCGCACGTTGTTGTGTTTGTTCCGCAAGGCTACTGATTAAAGCAGCGTTGATGGTGACGGGCGCGGTTTTATCCTTATCCAGTGCATTTTCAGCCAGAGACAAGGAGTAATATTGCTTAGTCTGAGAATCGAAATACCCGACTTGCTGAATCGGATGCATAAAGTGCATCAACTGCTCATCCGGTAAGCTTTTCAGCAGTGGAATCAATCCCAAAGGAACATAAAAGCGATAGAACATCCATGTTTGCTGTTGTTCGTTTTTCAGATAGGTGAATTTACGCAAGTGATGACGTAACGCACTAAAAGGCTGGTCACTTTCGATAAAAACTCCCAACGCTGATGCCATCGGTTTAGTAATGGTTTGCCGGAAGCGGGAATACGCATCGCCACTCTCCGTTAATTCCACCAAATAAGGAGCGCTATCCTCCAAAGTGACCTGGGTTTCCCCCTGAAACAGGCTTTCCCAGCGCAGGTTAGAAACCATCAGGTCAGCGCTTAAAAAACTGCCCATGACCTGACGATAAACAGCAGCATCCAACACAGCATAACGATATTTCGACTCAGGTTTTTCCGGCATGCTATCTGTAACAACAAATTGCAATACACCACGCTCAACAGGCAGAAGTGAGCTATTATTACGTTCATTCAACGACATCACACGTTCACCCTGTTCCTGCCCTTGCCGGAAACGTCGCAATAATGGCAACTCCTGTCGAGAACTGGTGGTGAGATAATCCAGCAATGGCTTAATGGCGTGATATTGGCCGGGTGAATACCCTGCATTCAACAAATATTCCACCAGCTCAGAAAGCGCCTGACGTTCACTTTTAGCATGAATAATCGCCTGTGCAGAGAACAAATCCCCCTCTTTGTTGGTGAATGAGTAATCCACTATCCAGTGCTCAGAACAATCGGGTAACCAAAACATTATTCAGATGACTCCTTGAGCTTTTTGGCTTTTTCCCTGCAATCCTCCGCCATTGCCAAACCTTCATTGGCTGAGCCATCTAAAGATGGAACCGAACCCGGGCTACCTCCCATTACCGAGACATTTCCCTGTAAGGTGATTTTGCCGGTAATTGTGACTCCCTGCCCATCCAGCAGAATCGAACCCGCTTTACCCTTAATTAGTACGGATTCACTGGCCTGTAACGAGTGCATCTTAGTCAAGGTCTGAATGTTATTAACCACATTCAGCGTATAGTTGTTATTAACTTTAGCGGTCTTGTCCCTACCGACTTCTTGCAGGTGATCTGCGAATATCTTCTCCTCCCAGCTATTATTAATGCGGGTTTTGCGATCCTTAGTGATAGTCTCAAACTGATTCAGGTCAATCTGAACATGCTGTTCATGCATGATCCGGATGAATTCATCATTGCCGACTTCATGTTTACGGTTATTCAGTACATTGTGACTTTCATCGTGACCAACACGTTGGGTTTTATCGTGATTTATCTGGATAAGCTGATCTTTCTGAGCGTGGATATAGATCTCTTCACTGCCTTTGGCATCTTCAAAACGCAGTTCATTAAACCCTTCCCCTTTGTGAGTATGCGTTTTAAATGTCGTACGTGTCTTTTCTGCCGGCAGATCCAATGGCGGTCGATTACGTCCATTGTAGGTACATCCAGTGACTATCGGACGATCAATATCACCATTAAGGTAGGAAATAATCACTTCCTGACCGATGCGCGGAATTGCCATAAAACCGTAGCCATCACCGTTCCAGCCCTGTGCTACCCGCACCCAGCAGGAAGCTCGGTCATCTGCTTCATCATAACGGTTCCAATGGAAATGGACTTTAATCGCACCATGTTTATCAACATAGATTTCTTCACCTTCCGGCCCCACGACTGTTGCCACTTCATCCCCGTCTGCCAGCGGCTTATGGCGGAATGGTGGACGCCAGTCCTGTCTTCCGGGAATAAACGTAACATTATTGGTTAAGGTTGTTCCTTCCCCCGCATCCCCGGAGGCCTGTGGTTGATGACCATGATGTGTGACAGTAATAACCTGCCAGCGATCATTCATCGCCATAATCGGATGGGATTGCAAAACAAAGATCCGACCGGGTCTTAGTTTGATACAGTTAGTACTCGCTTTACCGACTTTGCTCTGGTTCTGTAACTGCTCCAAACGCAATTGAGTAAAAGGGCGACCTTCTGCATCCACTTGAAAACGACCATAACTTTCAAAGACAGAGTGGTTGCCGCCATCGTCCAACGCCGCCGCATGTTGTAGCGGATAAGAAGGCCGGAGGAAGTTATTATCTTTATGGATCGTTTCATCCGGACACAGATATTCGCCATAATTCCACTGCCATGCAGTCGAATCACTGTTATCCGTGCTTGCCTGCACGTTGTAAGTCAGAGTCAGCGCTGCCAGCATGCCAAGGTGGGAGTTACTGTAAAATAGTTTGTCTTCCTCAAACCAAAACATGATGCCTTCTTCCGCCGCCAGCCGGCACCAGAATTCATAGGCAGACTCTCGTTTCTGGGTGGTATATTCACGTATCGAATGCTGTTGGTGATCTTTGTAGAATTTGCTGTCTGCTTTAATGCGGTGCTCTTTCAGCAACTGGCTGAGAATATCCGGCACGGATTGATGATGGAAAATCCGGCTATCCTGATTGAGGGTCATTAGCCACATTTCCGGTCGGATAATAAAAGTATAATAGGTACGCCGTCCGTCGGTATTTCCCTGTTCTGCTCCTGCCACAACGCCATTGATCGTTCGCTCAATCGCACCATCTCGAATAACTGTCAAAGCGGCGCTGGCACCTAATTGTTCACTGAGTCCAACATTGTCAAAAGAACTGACTACTGTCATCGATAAGTGAAAGAGTTGTGACAACCCTTCTTGTAAGCTGAAATCTACGACCTGAAATGTAGTGAGTGGCAGTGAACCTATCTGACATGTAAAAACTAATCCATCCATTGTGAAAACTCCTTACATAATTGAGCGATAACCCTGAATCATTGAAGGTGACAGATACCATTCTGTCCCTGAAGGCTGGCTGAGCACTCGCATCCGCAGCCATGTGCCCTGAGCCAGACAGAATGGGAAAAATTGGTAGAGTGAATTGGCAAATCGATACATTTCACCGATATCAATATAAGCAGTTTCATCCAGCACCAGAGTGAGCAGCAGGCAACGAACGGGCCTGTCTCGGATTATTCTATCTCCCCATTTTGCTTCTATATTGGCAACCCCTCCGATCATGCGCTGAATATTTCGGCTGGATGAGCGATTAGCATCTGCGTATAAATCAAAATCCAGTAATAACTGTTTGACGGATACAACTGTCTCCAATAAATGACTGCCGACTGAATAATGTGACAACAAATCCCAGTGACGATGGCTATCAACAACAGGAGGATAAGTTTGTGAAGTTGATGTGATATTTTTTAATTGAAAAACTTCGGGAATATTTTCACCAGACTGACAGATTTCACCTATCGCAAGAGGTTCCTGATATTGTTCAATACCATAAAAATGGCAGATAAATTCTCGCTCAGGAGGTCTACGCATCAGCTCTGCTTTGCTGTCATAAAAAATCAGTTCGTACTGTATTCTGCCTAATGCATCTTTAATGACTTCAAGCGAATAGAACCAGGCCCTATCATATTCTGGATGATAACGCTCCATGCCAGTAAGCAGGCTGACCGGATAAAACAGATATTCATCACCGCGCTTTTCTTCTTCTGTATTCGGCTCGTTTTTCAGTTCAATACCTGTAATATGCAGGACTCCCTGATTCGGTATTAGAGGTAAACGATAACGAGCTGTTTCAGGTGTAAAAGGGAGAGTTATCTGACTGTTACGTGCCATATTAACGACAGGAACGCAATTCAGTAAAAATGCAGATTCAACCTGAGCGGCTGATAATGGCAGTACTGTATTCAACGATAAAACAACACTGAATTCACGCTGTTCTGCCAGTTCCAATCTTTTTGCCATTGTCGGCAGAGGCAAATTCAGGAATTGATTAATATGCGGCAGATAAAATGATTCAACCAGTAACTGTGGTGCCCAGTTATCCCCTACCGCAGATGACAGAGCCAATCGAGAAGCTCCTGAGCGTGGTTCAAACCGATCGCCACGGGCTTGATAAACCTGCCCATTGTGATGTAATTCAGCTCCATCATAATATTGTGTCAGCCCCAGCATCAAAGCATCAGCCACCTGATCGTCACTACTCAGGAACAAATTAATCGGTTGGGTCAACCACTCTTCTTCCCGACCGTTATAACGAAATTTTAAAGTGATTTTAGTTGACTGTACCTGATGAGTAATTTCACGTGACACTAATACCAAAGGCTCAATAGAGCATTCACGGCACATTACAAATGGTTGTTGATGATGAGTATAAACTTCAGTTCCTGCTGGTATAGAAAAAGCAAAATCACCCTGTGTTCCACTATCAAATTGCACAATACTGGTTGCAGGAATACCTTTTATCGGCTGTGCCTGTAGTTTTTGTAGTAACGGCTGCGTCAGTTCAGGAAAAGCATCATTGATTTTCTGACTCAAACGAGCCATTAAAGCAGCAAAACCTTCATTAACTCTTTCTGCATCAGGGTCTCTACCACTGAGTACATCACCAAGATGCGATTTTTCTTCACGTGCAGTTTTTGCAAGTTGCCTTAGGTAATCAAGTTCCCACTGATAATAATATTCAAACGGATTCACCACTAACTCCTTTTGCCCTTTTGCCTTAAAGCTGCACATTATGAGCATTACCATTTTTGGCTTAGGTAAAATAAAAAGTGCAATAAAAAACATAGCCATTCACCTTGCAAGATGATTAGCTTGTTAATTTTAGATAAGGACAATTTAATGTTTCAGTTTATTGAAATAATATTTTCAAGATAAAATAAAGCGCCCTATCATGATTTATTAAAAGAGAAACACGCCTCGAATAATAAACTGTAGTAGGAATATATCAAAAGAAAAAATAGCCTGTTTTTTATTGATGATTAAAGGCACTTTAAAAATGAGATATAAGTCACATAAAATTATTTTTTATCTTATTACTAACTCAAAGAACATTACCTATTTCCTCCTTGTATTCCTTCAATAAACTAATTCAATAAAATTAATAACCCATGTAAAGTTAAATTATGGAGAATAACCTCATCTCAACAAGTAAGTTATTTATAAAAAATGGCTTATTCAATAAAAAATATATTTAATCTTAAAAAGAAAATTAGATTGAAAGCAATTAGTTGATTTTTGCAAAAAATAATCATATGACACTCTGAATTCATTTAGCTGACAAACGCCAAGAAAAAACGTTACACAGATCACATTTTAGCACTCCATGAAACCAATTACATGAACAGCCATCCGCCCTCACATTCTCTATAAAAGAAATTGGTTACTCTCCTATAACCATAAACTCTGACTTACTGATTACTAATATATTTTAGTATATTCCCCCCCAACTATTATTGAAGGTTATATATGAGTAAAATCACCCCTCAGTTAACAAATATGTGGGATAAAAGTCATGAGCCATGGTTCGTAAAAGATAGGGAGCTCCGTTTTATATATGCAAACAAAGCATTTTTTAAACTAAACATACTATCTGAGAATTTTGACATTATAGGTTATACAGAGAAAGAGTTAATTACTCCCTTTAGTGGACTTGCTCAATTATTTGAAGATCATGACAAGAAAGTTTTGCAATCTATGCAACGGATATCATCCGTCGGATCTTATTTTCAGAATAATACAAAAAAATTAATACCATATTTTTGTGAAAAATACCCATTAATGAGCGAAAACAATACATGTATGGGGATCATTTGCCATATTAAAGAAGTAAACTATTTTTCAGTACATAATTATATTAAAAATGATATTTCTGTATCCATCAACCTAACTCCTTCTAGTGATATCCTGACAGAAAAAGAGTGGTTAATAATTTTTTTATTCTGCCGAGGAGTCAATAATAAAAATATGGCTAACGAACTAAAAATATCAGGAAGAACATTAGAGCGATATTTTAAAATTATCTATGAAAAACTATCGATTAACTCAATGATGGAGTTGAAAACACTTTGTGAAAGAGATCACTATGATTTATATATTCCTCCCCAATATATCAAATCAATAGGTCATACTCTTCTATATTAAATCCTGTTATTCATTTGGATATGAATTCCACAAAGGCATTCATGATCATATGAATAAATTGGTATATGATTCGGCTCCATATTTACATTACAGAACTACTGGGGAAAAACATGGCAACTATGAAAGACGTAGCACATCAGGCAGGAGTATCTGTAGCAACTGTCAGCCGGGTTATTAACAATACAACTTATGTTGAGCCGGGTACTCGTGAACGTGTAGAAAAAGCTATGCGTGCATTGAATTATCGTCGAAATTTAGCTGCTCTGGCGTTAACAAAAAGGTGTGGAAATATGTTGGGCTTACTAACTGGCAATTGGGCTGACCCATTTTTTTCCCTTTTAGCTCGTGGTGTCGAAAAGGTTGCCCGCCAAAATGAAACTAAGCTGATGGTATGTAATGGTAGACATCAAGCGGAACTCGAAAAAGCAGCCCTAGATTTTTTAATTAATCAAGGATGTGAAGCCATAGTCGCGTATGTTAGCAGAATGAGTGAGGCAGATATATTACGCTATGCCGCCCATACTCCAGGATTAGTCATTATAAATCGCTATGTTCCAGCTATCGCTAACCGCTGTGTTTGGTTAGATAATATAAGTGCTTCTCAGATTGCCACCAATTACCTGATTCAAAATGGCCATCGGAAAATTGCTTATATAACAGCCGATCTACCTATTGATGATCGAAAACTCCGACTGGAAGGATATTATAACGCAATGGCTCAAGCTGGCATTACAATAGATAATGATTGGATTATTAGTGCTCCATTTAACGAAAAAGGAGGAGAACAAGCAGCGGAAAAGCTTTTAAAGCGCCGTACCAATTTTACTGCCGCTCTAACATTTAATGACGTAATGGCAGCAGGAATGATGAGATTTTTACATCGGAGAAAAATTAATTTACCTGAACAGCTATCAATTGTTGGATTTGATAATATTGTCACAGCCCAATATCTCTATCCTCCTTTAACTACTATACATAACCCAATTGAAAAAATGGCTCAACGGGCCGCCAACATGGCATTACTTCTCAGTGCTAAAAAAGAATTACCACCACAAATGAATATGTTCTCAGGAGAGCTGATCATCAGAGAATCAGTCTCTTTGATAGAGTAATTTTTGTTGTAATACCCAGCCGAAAATTGGGATATTTATAATGGATAACAAGAAAAAACTGAGTTTGGGACTGGCTATATTGCCCATTGTAACCATGCTCCTGCTGCTAATTATTGGTTATGGTCAATTAAGCCTCCGAATAGAATCTTTATTACTAGTATCAGCAGTCATTGCTGCATTACTGGCTTATTGGCAAGGCTATCGTTGGGATGACATTATTAATGCCATCGTAGCAAAATTAGTCAAAGCAATGCCGGTAATCATGATACTGATTTGCGTTGGTGGATTAATTGGTACCTGGATGCTGAGCGGAACAATCCCTTATATGGTTTATTGGGGATTAAAGCTAATCAGCCCTCAATATATCCTTATCGCTACATTCTTTATTACAAGTGTTATTTCTGTTTGTACCGGAACATCATGGGGCTCCGCCGGAACAGTAGGCGTTGCTTTAATGGGAATAGCAGCCAGTCTCGATGTTTCATTAGCGGCTACAGCAGGTGCAGTGGTTTCAGGAGCATATTTCGGTGATAAAATTTCACCGCTATCTGATTCAACAAATTTTGCAGCCATTGTTGCCGATACTGATCTTTACAGCCATATTCAACATTTACTGTACACCACTATTCCAGGCTTCCTTTTAGCTACCATCGTTTACTTTATCGCTGGTCATACAAGCTTGACAGACAGCTCAGCAACCTCTGAAAAAATAACAGCAATTACTCAAGTTCTTGAAAGTCTCTATCACTTCAACGTATTGCTAATTTTGCCCCCAGCACTAGTTGCATGGGGAGCCATAACAAAACGTCCGGTGATACCAATCATGCTTGCTGCTTCTGTTCTAGCTATCGTACTCGGTGTAGGACTTCAGGGATTTACAATCAAGCAAGGCCTCAATTCATTAATTGATGGTTTCAATCTCTCCATGTTCTCTGAACAAGAAAGTCATCTTATCGGGAACGTGAATGATATCCCTCTCCTGCTTAATCGCGGCGGCATGTCTTCCATGATGGGAACTATATTACTTATTTTTTGTGCATTCGCATTTGCCGGTTCACTAACACTTACTGGTGCTCTGACCATCATCATTAATTGGCTTCTACGAGCTGTTCACACTACAGGGCAGCTCATCGCTGCAACCTTAGCTACGACTATTCTGGTAACAGCTACAACTTGTGACGGCAAACTGGCACTGCTTATTCCAGCAGAGCTGTTCAAAGGGGCTTATCAACAGATGGGACTGGATAATAAAAATCTGTCCCGAACAATAGAAGATGGCTGTACTGTCATCGAACCACTGTTTCCTTGGACTTCTGCCGGTATTTATATGGCGACAACATTAGGCGTCAGTACTCTTGATTTACTACCGTGGGCAATTCAGTGCTATACCGCTGTATTTTTAGTACTCATCTATGGTTTTACTGGTTTCAGTATTGCAAAAGTAGCACCAAAAAATTCATTGCAGAATAATGAAGCCCAACGTGACACCATCTGACACTACAAACATACCTGAAACTTTCCGTGAAAAGTTTCAGGTAATAGATTCAACTTAATTACTTTTATATTATTAATAAATTCCCTGGAGCTGGCGACGAAACAAGATAATTAATGATTTTATTCATTTTTGGAAACGTTGAAAGCGTATAAAATACTTTGATAAACATCATTTACGTGGTTCAAATTAAAGCCAGCCATAATTTAATAACAAGTAGTTAATATTTCAAAAGATGTAAATATAAAAACCTTGATCTTTATATCCCTGAAAGATTGATCACCGTTAGTAGCAAAAAATTTAACTGATTATATTAATCAGACATAAAAAAGGAATATTGATATGAGTAAGAAGTCGATCATTTCACCTCAGATAATTAATACGCTGGCAATAAGTAACGAGCCTTGGGGGATCAAGGATAAAAATTCATGCTTTATCTATGGTAACAACGCATTGAATAAGATTAAGGGATTTTCAGATTCATTTGATTTTGAGGGGCTCTACGATCACGAACTTCCCTGGGATGGTGCAGAGTTTGCTGAGGCGTATATTCATCATGACCAAAAGGTAATGAAAGAAGAAAAGTCATACGTTTCACTAGAAACCCATGTCTGGGGAGAAACTCAAACTTTATCATCTTACTTTTGTGAAAAGTCACCTATTTATCACGATAATGGTGACTGTATAGGAATCATCTATCATTTATGGAAAGCTCAGGATTTTTCACTGACCCGCTTATATCATGGGAAACTGCCTGCTTCTATTATGTTCCAGCCCCCAACTAATTTGTTTACTCAACGAGAATGGGATGTGATTTTCCTCTCTTTACATAAATACACTAGCAAACAGATCGGAAAGATACTAAATATCTCCTACCGCACTGTTGAAAACTACACCGCCCAAATATATAAAAAAGTTGGTGTCAGCTCTGCTCAACAACTGGAAGAATACTGCCGATTGAATAATTTCGATCTTTACGTGCCAGAAAAATTCTTACAGCCCGGAAGTCGTATCTTAATTTGATTATCAATAAATAATAATATCTACAAATGAAATTGTTAAATTGAATTATATTTTTAAAATACAGTAAAAACATCTTAAATTAATACCGATAGTTAACACCATGTAATGCTAAAAATGGCGTTAAAAATATCGGTTTAATCCTTTTTTATTTCCAATGACTCCGATAAGAAATCCATCCAATCAGTGATCTACCTTCCATTTTTACAATCCAATGCAGATTTACATTGATCATTCTTTGAACGCAATATATTTATTGTTCAACAATAAAAAACAATTAACCAACAATGAATGCAAATTAAATCAACAATAAAACAACAATCCATTTATGCAGAGGGAAGTAAAATATGCAGCATACTGTCAGTTTTTGGCCCCTAATCGGGATTGCAGTCATCATCATTGGTTTTATTATCAGGTTTAATCCTGTTCTGGTTGTCACAATTGCAGGGCTGGTCACAGGCTTAGCTGCCAATATGCCGCTTCTCGATATTCTGGAAAAGCTCGGATCTGGCTTTCTTAATACAATGAACCTATCGCTGACTATTCTATTACCTTTGGTCATCATTGGATTGCTGGAAAGGCATGGTTTAAAAGAGCAGGCTCAACGTGCCATTGCTCATATTAAAAGTGCCACAACCGGGCGTTTATTGATTGTCTATCTGTTTATACGTGAAATCTCTGCCGCTCTGGGGTTAACCAGCCTGGGAGGGCATCCACAAATGGTTCGTCCATTATTGGCGCCAATGGCTGAGGGGGCTGCCGAAAATCAATATGGTGATTTACCCAAAAATGTGCGCTATCGGATCCGCGCTATGTCCGCCGCAACAGATAATACCGGATTGTTTTTTGGAGAAGATATTTTTGTCGCATTCGGCGCGATTATTTTTATGCACAATTTTATGCTGAACTCCGCTGGTATCGAGACAGAACCCCTACATATTGCACTATGGGGAATTCCGACTGCGATTTGTGCTTTCTTCATCCATTCAGTTAGGCTATATCGGCTGGATAACAAACTTGCCAAAGAAATTGCCTCCCTAAGCCATAAAAAACACGCCAGTCAGGAGGCTATATAATGTTTCAGTTACAGTATCTCTATTATCTGGCAGGCGCTATTTTGCTTATTGTAACGGTGATGTCCTGGCGTGATAAAGCCAATCCCCGTCGTTTGACTACAGGACTATTCTGGGGGCTTTATGGTTTTATTTTTCTGCTAGGAAACTGGAGCTATCGTTTGGCTGAGCTCTGGATCGATAATGAAGCTCTTGCAACAAGAATCGTACATATCGGAGTAGGGATTTTAGTGGTTGTGATGGCACTGCTGGCTGGGTTTGGCGGGGTTCGTTTAGGTAACTATCATCAGCCAACGCCAGAGCAACGACAGGAAAGCGCAACCCGCCTCGGTAATCGGTTATTTTTACCCGCCTTACTTATTCCGGTTATCACCATGGTGGGTGTTCTTGCATTTAACCATATTCCCGGATTAGAACGTGCAATTTTTGGCGAAGGCAATCATACAACGCTGGCAACCCTCTTCTCTATCACTCTCGGCTGTCTTGTCGCACTGATAATTGCTATCCGTATCACTCGCGAGAAAATTATACAACCTATGCAGGAGACTCGCCGCTTACTGGACTCTATAGGCTGTGTATTCATTCTGCCACAAATTCTGGCTACGCTCGGGTTACTGTTTACAGCTGCTGGAGTGGGAACAATTATCTCTTATCTGACAGAGAGTTATCTGGCGGTTGATAATCGGTTTATCGCAGTCATGGCTTATGTCTTTTGCATGGCACTCTTGACCATGATTATGGGAAATGCTTTCGCCGCCTTCCCTATCGTAACAGCCGGAATTGGGATCCCTATTCTTGTACTTCAACATGGTGGTAACCCGGCCGTAATGGCAGCAATCGGCATGTTTTCCGGTTACTGCGGTACATTGATGACACCAATGGCAGCAAATTTTAATCTTGTTCCCGCAGCGCTATTAGAGCTACCTGATCGAAATGCTGTCATCAAGGCACAGATCCCTACGGGATGTACTTTGCTGATTGCCAATGTGTTTTTACTCTATTTTCTGATGTTCTGACAACAAATGACAGGAAACAGCTATGAAAACAATTTTAGTGACTGCCTTTGAGCCTTTTGGAGGCGATGCCACCAACCCTTCATGGGAGGCGATTAAGCGACTACAAGGCAGCCGAGTTGCTGATGCAAACATTGAAGTTCATCAGCTCCCCTGTATCTTTGATACATCACTGGCGCAGCTTTATACCATTATTGATAAGTATCAGCCGGAATTAGTAATTTCCGTTGGATTAGCGGGAGGCAGACCTGATATTACAGTCGAACGGGTTGCCATTAATATTAACGATGCAAGAATTGCCGATAATGCAGGTCATCAGCCGATTGATACACCTATTATTGCCGGTGGCCCTGCTGCGTATTTTTCCAGCTTACCTATCAAGGCAATGGTCAGGGCGTTAAATATATCTGGTATCCCTGCTACTGTTTCCCAAACAGCCGGCACGTTTGTCTGTAACCATGTAATGTATGGCTTATTACATTACCTTACACAAAAATACCCTGCCGCACGTGGAGGGTTTATCCATGTTCCTTATTTGCCAGAGCAAGCCACTGAATATACGAATATGTCCAGCATGTCTTTAGAAATAATAACGTCAGCATTAAAAATGGCGATTAAAGTGGCCTGGGAAAATAAATCAGATATTGCTGTGGCGGGTGGAGCAACACATTAAACTGACTACGTAGGTATGACTCAATATTCATACTCGCTGAATTTAAGTTTACGCTTTATTGGCGGCAACGCTAACTCTGCCGCCATACAAAATATTAAGATTTATTGGGTACAGACTTGTTAGGAAGCAAATATGAAAATACGAATACGAGCCCAACAGTAATCAATATAATTGTAAATCCTTTTGCGTTGAATATATCCATTGCTACACCTGTTATTAAAGGCCCCATAAGACTGCCAATGCCCCAAATAATGCCAAATAGAGAGTTTATGGTAATCAATGTCTGACCTGAATATTTTTTCCCGGCTCTCACCAATGATAAGGTGTAAATCCCACCTCCGAATGCACCCATAATAATGATATTAGCCCATAAAAATATAGAGTTTATACTAAATGGCAATGCCAATAGAGTGAGAATAAAAACCACCCCACAAATAATGTGCATTTTCTGATGGTTAGTTTTATCTGCCAGCCAACCTATAGGCATCTGGAAGATTGCATCCCCTAAAAAAATTAATGTTATCAATGTAATGGTGATCTTTTCGGATATTCCCAATGATAAACCATATAGCGGGAACATAGATAACGTTGCTGAATCAAAAAAAGAAAAACAAAAAACACCAATCATAAGGCTAGGTGCTGATATGATTAGTGGTAAGAAAGAACCTTTTATTTTTTCATTTTGTTCTGTTTGTTGTGATAGTGCTGATGAAGGGTTTCTTATTATAAGAACAAGGCAAAGAATAGAAAATATGCTCAGTAAAATTGCAGGGATAAGAGAGATAATACCAAAAATAGAAATTAACAATGGCCCCAGAAGTTGACACCCCGTGAATACGGAAGTGTATAGCCCCATGAATGTCCCTTTGTATTTACCACTAGTATTATCGCTAATCCAGGATTCCCCTATAACCACAATGACACCACAAGCAAACCCCATAAGAAACCGGGGAATAGTAAGGTAATATACCTGATTTAAATAAGTAGAAAAAAAAGTAGAAACAGCCAGTAACAATAAACTAAAACTCAATAATTTATTTAAGTTAAATAATCGTGTAAGTATTGGAACAATTATGGAAGAGATCAGCATTCCTAGTGCAGGTAATGCTGACATTATACCCATTATTGTTGAAGCTCGATTTTGCCCTGCCAGCTTTAGACTGACCATTGGTAATGTATATCCCATCGCTAATCCTACGAGCGATGCACCCAATATGATGGAAACCATATATGATTTATTAAAGCTGGCAGTCATTTTTATCTTTTTACCCTTTGTATGGTTCAACTAGATATTGGTATATATCTCTTTGTGGTAATGTACTTCCATTAATTCTGTTACCATCATGCCAAAGGCATGATGCTGCGGGTCCCTGTCCACCATATGGGAGATAACCATGTTCCTCTAAATGTAAATCAGTATTAAGGAGGATACTATCCGGTAAGTGTAACCTTTTATTTAATTGATGACTAATATAATCACTTGTACCAAACAAAGAAATATACATCGCATTAGCAGAATAGTTTGAATGAGAAAAATAATCTGCCAGCTCTTGATCGCCCTGATATCTTTGCAAAAAGAAAACAGGAGCAAAAAATTCTTTGTAATTGCCACCTAAAACGAGAGGCTTTTCAAATACTGTCGGCTTTATCATACCATCTATAGGATTTATTTCCCCACCATAAGTACAATAACTTCTATTAAGTTTAAATAAAGATGCTATTTTTATACTATGATCAACATCACTGTTAGGGCCTACAATATTATTGTAATCAGAATAAGAGCCTACCTTTCCTTCTATTTCTTTCAAGCTTAATATTAATTTATCCCTGAATAAATCATATATATCGCTGTGTACTAGTATAGAATTAGGACCAGCACAATCCTGACCTTGATTGTAAAGCACAACCCGTTTAGTACTTTCGATAGCTAAATCTATATCCGCATCTTTTGATATAACAAGAGGGTTATGCCCTGCACCATTCAAGATAAACAACGTGTTTTTTCTGAAATGTTTTCTGACCTTAACTGCATTTTCTGGCGTACCGGTAAAGATAACAGCATCTGTTATTTTCACTCTTCGACTTAAAAATAATTCTTTTTCTTCATAAGAAACTGAAAAGGATTCAGATATCTTCGACATATCAATAACATTTTCAAATTTTTTATAATGGTAATGCATTGCCGTAGGTGGACGTATACAAACATTTTCAGCCATAAGAGAAGGTATAAAACCAAAACATACAGATGCGTAAATTGGCTGATTCAATGGTAAAAATGATGTAATGCCATAAATTTTTTCCTGAAAATACGCTTCATTTTCCCCAATATTTTCTAGAATATCAACTGAACGGGAAATCTCATCTTCAGTGACAACTTTACATTGATATTCAGATAGCGCCTCTATCAAAGAACTACTCTGTTTTTTTAATTCACGGGATAGGATCTGACACTTTTCCTTAACTTGATTAAAGTTAATTTTACCGAATAACTTTGGCATATGTAACTCTTCATTTTTATCTATGTTTATCACTATGGATGAATTTGATGGGTTTGTTTTAATATCAATATTATCTTGTGAGTCATTTTCTTTTTTCTGTATATATGGGTTACTAAAACAGTCAATAATATCTTTTTCATCATTTAACTCTATCCATGTTTTAATTCTGGGGCCACAGATATCGCCATACAACCCTCTATACAGTAAATTCCATATTTGTGCGCTATCTTTTTCTGGAAAGATGTTTTCATAGGTATCAAATATCAATTTGAACACTTCTTCTTTATTAAAAGACATTTCTTTTTTCATTAAGTTTGTAATAATAGAAAAGTACTGTCTTTCTTTACCTGTTGCTAAACCAGCATAACGATTTTTATTTGTTTTTAAATAATAATTATAACTTATAGTTAATTCTTCTTCTGATATCACTTCCCCATCGATTAGGTATAAATCAATAAATTTCTTTGCTGAGAGAAGAGTTATAGGATTTGATGCTTTTAATATTCTGGCAATCTTAAGAAAAGAAAGGCGTTTTTTGTTTTTTTTCAATACATTAACTTGATCATTTAATCTGGGGGATTGTTCTATATAAAATTTAGTGGATTTTTTAGGATCTTTTGATAAAAAAACCTGGATAGCTTCTCGTGTAAGAAGGCTTTTGGCATCTTGTAGAGAAAAACCATTTCCTTTTGACTTAGATATTTTTTTCCCGGAAGAATCAAGAAACAACCCATATTTGTAAAGGCGAGGGCTAGATCGATTTAAGGCACTGAAAATCTGGCGAACAACTGTAGCTGAATCTATTAGATCTTCCCCATGCATTTCAAAGTGGATGTTTCTATGCAGTAATCGCATGCTCCAGTCAGCTTTCCATTGGAGTTTGGATTTTCCGTTTAGTACTGAAATTGTTTGTTCCTGATCAAATATTTCACCCTGATAAAGCTCCTGAAGTTCTACACCATATTCATACCCAGGTTTATTCACAATTTCATCTGATGGTATATAATAACTTATCTCACCATTGTCAGGATCTACATTTGTTATGATGATATGCTCAAGGACTTTCCCGGTTATTTCGGAAATAGGCATTATTATATTATATGTTCGCTGCCTCAAAAACCCGGTAGATTCTTTGCATATTTGATTTATAGTAGTAAAATTTTTCAGAAATAACTTTATTGAATCGTTATAATCACCATTTTTATAAGCCAGCGAATTTTTTATTATATTACAGTCTATACCATATTCTTTAGCGAGCTCTAACAATCGAGTTTCTGCCATTTCTGAGAATGAAGAGAAAACCCCAAATGGATCTGGAACTTTGTTTACCGGTAGCCCCAGATAATCCTTCAATTTTTCTGGGTTAGGTACGTTAGACGGTATTTTCCTAAATGGGTCTAAATCATCTGAAATAAGGAAAAAATTATTTTTCCTTCCTAAATTAGTTAGTTCTTCTTTAACTAAACCAGTCCGGATAATTTCACAAAGAGTCCCTATATGTGGAATTCCTGTTGGACCAAACCCAGCTCCAATATTAATTTCTTTTTCGGGGGTAACTTTATTATTTATTTCTAATGATTCAGTAACATACCACTTCATAAATAATCAACTCCTATACGAATGATTATATTTACTTGCTGCGGATAAAAGTCACATAAACCAGATTTTAAGCTCAACAAATTCCTTTCCAAACCATTATCAATGGAAAGAAATAATAAAAATAAACTACATTATAGTAATTTGGATTAGACTAAAAAAATAATACTCCTATGCTTCTTCAAGTCAACGGATGCTTAATTTATCCCGTTATTATTTTTTATAATATAATTTTATTTTTTAAAGGTTATTTCTTAAACCTTATTCATATAAAAAAGAAAAATAAATTATATAAGCTTAAAGCTATTGCATAATAGAATAGGAACAAATAAAAATTAAAATAAATAACTCTCTCTATATAAAGCAATTAGAGTGAATGAATGAAATAAACAACAAAATGGTAACTTGAAATTCAACAGGTATAGAAATAAATTAGCCACTGTAAACAGTGGCTAATGTCAGTGATGCGGGTAATAGTAAGAGATTCAGAAAGGCAATAACTGGTAAAAATTAAACAGCCAAATAACAATTACCGCAAAAATTGCAGCGATAATATCATCCAGCATGATACCAACACCGCCTTTAACATAGCGGTCAAACCAGCGGATTGGCCAAGGTTTCCACATATCAAAAATACGGAATACCACAAAAGCGACTAAAACCCATTGCCAGTTGAGAACAGGGATCGCCATTAAGGTAATCCACATTCCGATAAACTCATCCCAAACCACACAGCCCGGATCATCTACCTTCATGGCATCGGCTGCTTTCTGACAAATCACACAACCGATTATTGTGCCCAACAGAATAGCCAGCCAGATCCCCCATTGCGGTAACTGTACCAACAGTAACCAGAATGGAATAGCCGCCACTGAGCCCATTGTGCCCGGCATTATCGGCGATAATCCGCTACCAAATCCGGTAGCCAGCAAATGCCACGGATTGCTCATCTTCAGGTGGCGTTTTGCGTCATCCATGCGTTCCCTCCGTCTGGTCATCCTCTGCATGTTCTGATGGATAGTGAGCTTCCTGCGGTTTTTTGTCAGTTCTGAAATGGTCAAACCCTTTCAGATCCAGATCAACTTCTTCGTTATTGTTAAAGTAGCGGATGCCTTCTGATTCTGGCCTGATTTGCCCGATACAACAAAAACTGGCGCCTGTATGTGCCAATGCCATATTTAATGCACCACGATTCAGTTCCGGTACAGTAAAGCACAATTCATAATCTTCACCACCACTCAAAGCCCAGTTTAAGGCCTGTTCTGGCGTTGCATATTTCTGCACTGCTTCAGAATAAGGCAGAGCATCAAGATTAATACGTGCGCCACACTGGCTGGCTGTCAGGATATGATTCAAATCAGAAATCAGCCCATCAGACAGATCAATCGCTGATGAGGCCAAATCACGCAGTGCCTGCCCTTGCAAGACTCGTGGTTGCGGACGAAGATGGCGTTTAACCAACCAGTTATGGATCGATACTTCTTCGATTTTCAGACGATCCTGCAACAAAGCCAGCCCTGCCGCACTATCGCCCAAAGTTCCGGTGACATAAATCCAGTCACCGTTTTTAGCACCAGTACGACGTAATGCTCTACCAGCAGGAACCAGACCATGTACAGTCAGAGTCAGGCTCATCGGGCCTTTGGTTGTGTCTCCGCCAATTAACTGCATTCCGTAATAGTTCAGTTGTTCAAACAGACTATCACTAAACCGCTTTAACCACGCCTCATCGACAGAAGGCAAGGTTAGGGCCAGCGATGCCCAGGCGGGGTCTGCCCCTACAGCAGCTAAATCACTGATATTGACAGCCAGTGCTTTATACGCCAAATCTTCTGGAGCAATATCAGGCAGAAAATGAACACCAGAAACTAATGTATCTGTTGTCACTGCCAGTTCTTGTTTTTCTGCAACGGTCATCAGCGCACAATCATCACCAATCCCTAGATTCACATCACGTCGGCGGATAACATGGCGATTGAAATAACGTGCAATGAGGTCAAATTCACCACATGCCATAATAGAATTCCAAAAAGTGACTGACGATAAGAACATGAGGCCGGGAAACCGGCCTCATGTTTAAAATCATCGAGTTATAATAGGGGCTATTGGCAGGCAATCACTTTTTTTTACGTGCTACCGGGCCAGCTTTGTCCAATACCCCGTTCACGAATTTATGGCTGTCTTCAGCACCGAAGGTTTTCGCCAGTTCGATACCTTCATTGATAGCCACTTTGTAGGGGACATCATCACGAAAGCTTAGTTCAAACATCGCAACGCGCAAGATAGCCTTTTCCACCTGACCCAACTCTTCGAGCTGGCGGGAAAGATAAGGAGCCATCAAGGCATCCAATTTTGTCGCATTGACCGCTACCCCGGACAGCAATTCACGGAAATAGGTGACATCAACACCGTTTACGTCCTGCTCTGACAGAAACTGCAATTCAACATCCGCGATGCTGTTTTTAGATAATTGCCATGAATAAATTGCCTGAACAGCACACTCACGAGCACGACGACGAGCAGCAGGTTTCACAAAATTCCCCTTAATTAAAACTAAAACTTAAGCCTTAATGGCTTTAATTACATTGATCATTTCCAATGCGGTCAAGGCAGCTTCAGCGCCCTTGTTGCCCGCTTTAGTACCCGCGCGTTCAATTGCCTGCTCAATATTTTCGGTTGTCAGAACACCAAATGTAACAGGAATATTACTGGACATTGCCACGCTGGACAGGCCAGAACTACACTCGCCGGCAACATATTCAAAGTGGGCCGTACCGCCACGGATAACAGTACCCAAAGCGATCACCGCATCATATTTTTTGGACTCAGCCAGTGCCTTAACGGTCAACGGCAATTCATAAGCCCCCGGAACCCATACTACGGTGATATTGTCCGAAGAAACCTGACCAATGCGTTCCAGCGCATCCACGGCCCCTTCCAACAGGCTGTCATTAATGAAGTTATTAAAGCGGGCGATCGCAATAGCGATGCGGGCTTCAGGAGTTGCAACAACACCTTTGATTACGTTCATAGCCTTCCTCATATCTTATTCATATCCGCAGGGGCGCGGATCTTATCACATTCTTTTTCTCTGCGTCTTGATTTATGTTCAAACTTAAATCAGAGCGGTTTTAAACGAAGACGGACATCAGGCCCAATCTGTTGGACATCTATCAGCGTGAATTCAGGCGCATCCGATAACTTTTGCAGTTCAGGGATGGCAAACAGCCCACGGGCACTATTTCCCAATACTTTGGGAGCGATATAGAGGATAAGCTCATCCACCAGACCCAGAGACAATAATGCACCAGCCAGCGTTGGACCACATTCCGCCCAGACAGAGTTTACCTGACGTTTACCAAGCTGCATCATCAACAGCACTAAATCAACACCTGTACCGTGTACCGGCAGTAATATTTTTTCTATATTATCAGGCCATTGCTGTTCATTTTTATCAGCACTATTTGCACTATCTGAACCATCTAGGTCAGTGTGTGCTAACCAACATTGACCGGTTTGTTGAACTACCTGATGCTGCGGGTTGACTCGATTTTTACTATCTACAATAATGCGAACGGGCTGACGCAAAGATTCCTGCGGATAGACGACCTGTGTTTCTGCATCCAGTTCATTCCAGCGGACGGTCAGTGACGGATCGTCTGCCAGCACCGTTGCACTGGAACTCAGGATAGCACTGCATTGTGCTCGCAGTTTCTGCACATCCTGCCGGGCGGCTGGTGAAGTGATCCACTTACTTTCACCTGATGCCAGTGCGGTACGCCCATCCAGTGATGCTCCCAGTTTTAATTGCAGATAAGGAAACCCGGTGCGCATACGCTTAAGAAACCCTTTATTCAGCATTTCGGCCTGTTCCATCATCAAACCATGCTCAACCGAAATACCTGCCTGCTGTAATTTATATAAACCGCGTCCCGCTACCTGTGGATTCGGGTCCTGCATTGCCACTACAACGCGGCTGATACCTGCTGCAATCAGGGCATCAGAACAAGGAGGGGTTTTACCATGGTGGCTGCATGGCTCAAGAGTCACATAAGCGGTTGCACCTTTTGCTTTTTCTCCGGCCATACGAAGCGCATGGACTTCGGCATGGGGCTCACCCGCACGTAAATGAAAACCTTCCCCGACTATCTGATCATCTTTAACGATCACACAACCTACATTCGGATTCGGGGATGTGGTAAAACGCCCCTGATACGCCAATTCCAGCGCACGGGACATATATGTTTCATCAAGAGTCATATAGCAGCCTTTAGTCTTGTAGTCTGGCGATCTCTTCGCCAAATTCCCGGATATCTTCAAAACTACGGTAGACAGATGCAAAACGGATATAAGCTACTTTATCGAGCTTTTTCAATGCATCCATCACAAAATTCCCAATCATTTTAGAGGGGATTTCACGTTCTCCCGTTGCTCTAACCTGAGATTTAATGTGGCTAATTGCTGTTTCCACATCATCGGAGCTGACAGGGCGCTTTTCCAGTGCTTTCTGCATACCACGACGCAATTTTTCTTCGTCGAAAGGCTCCCGAACATCATCACTTTTAATCACTCTGGGCATGACCAGTTCTGCAATTTCAAACGTGGTGAATCGTTCATGACATTCGAGACACTGACGGCGGCGGCGCACTTGTGAGCCATCCCCTACCAGACGGGAATCAATAACTTTTGTATCAACGGCTGCGCAAAATGGGCAATGCATATTGTTTCCTGACAGTTAACCGAACAGGAAGACAGTTTACCCTGAAGTGATAATGAAAAACACCCTGTAAGTGAGCACTTACAGGGTGTTTAAATTAGACTGCTTATGTTATTAAAAACTATGCAATTACATACAGAAACATAATTAGAAACATAATTAAGGAAGAATGGACGGCTGGTCTGCCCCTTCTTTCTCCACTTTCTGTACAATCATATGCTCACGCTTCATACCCAGCTTTAACGCCAGTGCAGAAGCAACATAAATGGAAGATGCCGTACCAATGGAAACCCCGATTAACATCGCCAGTGAGAAGCCTTTCAGCATTTCGCCACCGAAGATATAAAGCATCACCACTACCAGCAATGTTGTTGCAGAAGTCATGATCGTACGACTCAGGGTTTGAGTCAGAGAAACGTTGGTAATTTCATACGACGTACCACGACGTATCTTACGAAAGTTCTCACGAATACGATCCGAAACCACAATACTGTCATTCAGTGAATAACCGATAACAGACATCAACGATGCGACGATGGTCAGGTCAATTTCAATGTGGAATAACGACAATACGCCCAATGTAATGATAACGTCATGAGCCAGTGCGATAACAGCACCTAGCGCCAGACGCCATTCGAAACGGAATCCGACATAAATCAGGATACAGATTAGCGCCACCAACAGGGCCATTGCCCCAGTCTGTGCTAATTCGCTTCCCACACTTGGGCCTACAAATTCAACTCGTTTAACAACTGCGTCTTTATCTATATCCGCGTTAATGACCGAGATGATTTTATTACCCAGCTCCTGACCCGCGTTACCTGTTGCTGGAGGCATACGAACCATCACATCACGGCTGCTACCGAAGTTTTGCAGCAGTGGATCAGCAAAACCATTTTTCGCCAGACTCTCACGCATCTTGTCCAGATCTGCGGGCTTGCTCAGGTTTATCTCAATTACCGTACCGCCGGTAAAATCAAGCCCCCAGTTAAACCCACGCGTTGCCATCATAGCGATGGAAGCAACCAACAGCAGCAATGAGATAGTAAAAGCAACGTTGTCCCAGCGCATAAAGTCAATGACTTTACGCCCATAGTTTAATTGTTCAACAGTATAATCCTGTGCCACAACGTGCTCCTTAAATTGACAGCTTATTGATGCGCTTACCACCATACAGCAGATTCACGATTGCACGTGTTCCTACAATGGCAGTGAACATTGACGTCGCGACACCGATACTGGTTGTGATTGCAAAGCCTTTGATGGAACCCGTCCCTACAGCATACAAGATCACAGCGGTAATCAGCGTCGTCAGGTTGGCGTCAATAATACTGGAAAACGCACCTTTATAACCTTCATGTATCGCCTGCTGTACAGAACGCCCGTTGCGCAGCTCTTCTTTAATACGCTCGTTTATCAAAACGTTCGCATCGACGGCAACGGCCAGAGTCAGTACGATCCCGGCAATACCCGGCATCGTTAATGTCGCCCCCGGCAACAGAGACATAACGCCAACAACCAGTATCAGGTTCGCCAACAGTGCGCTACTGGCGATCAGACCGAATTTACGGTAGTAAACCACCATGAACAGTACGGAGGAAATCAGCCCCCACAGACAGGCTTCAAGCCCCTGTTCGATGTTCTGCAAACCAAGAGTTGGACCGATTGTACGCTCTTCAACAATCTGAATAGGTGCAATCAGGGCACCTGCGCGCAACAATAACGATAACTGACGGGCTTCGTTCGGGTTACTAATCCCTGTAATACGGAAACTATTACCCAGACGAGACTGAATAGTCGCAACGTTGATGACTTCTTCATGTTTAGCCAGAATCGCACGACCGTTAGCATCTTTCTTACCGCTGTCTTTATACTCCACAAACAGTGTAGCCATCGGCTTCTGCAAGTTATCTTTAGTGAAGTTAGACATCGCAGTACCACCGGCACTATCCAGTGAGATATTGACCTGCGGATAACCGTTCTCATCAGTGCTCGAGGTTGAATCGGTGATATGGTCACCTGTCAGGATCACACGCTTATACAGCACAACAGGATTGCCATCGCGAGTATATTTCAGCTCTGAATCGCCCGGAATACGCCCCGATACAATGGCACTCTGATCAACATTGGTGTTTACCAGACGGAATTCCAGTGTTGCCGTTGCACCAAGGATTTCTTTCGCGCGGGCGGTATCCTGAATACCCGGTAACTCAACAACAATACGATCCGCACCCTGACGCTGTACCAGAGGCTCAGCAACACCCAACTGGTTAACACGATTACGCAGGATGGTGATGTTCTGCTGAACAGCATAAGAGCGGGCTTCGCGCAGACGCTCATCCGTCATAACCGCTTTCAGCGTACTGTTATTACCAGTAGAGAATACAAGGTCACGGTGACGAGGTTCGAGGTAGTCTTCTGCTTTAGAGCGGGCATCATTATCACGGAAACGGATTTCTACACCGTAATTTTCTGCCTTGCGGATAGTGGAATAAGCAATGCCCTGTTCACGCAGTTCGGAACGCAGGCTATCAATATTCTGTTCCTGAAGCTTGCTCAGGGCGGTGTCCATATCGACTTCCATCAGGAAGTGAACCCCACCACGCAAATCCAGCCCCAGTTTCATCGGCTCTGCACCGATTTTACTTAACCAGACGGGTGTCGCAGGCGCAAGGTTTAATGCCACGACATATTGTTCGCCCAAAGCCGAAACCAGTGCTTCACGGGCGCGGAGCTGAACATCAGTACTATTGAAACGAGCAAGGATTGCCCCATTTTCCAGCGCAATGGACTTACTCTGAATATGATCTTTATCTAAAACATTACGGACTTGGTCCAGCGTTTTTTCACTGGCGGCGATACCTCGCGCGCCAGTGATTTGTACAGCCGGATCCTCACCATAAAGGTTGGGAAGTGCATAAAGCAGACCGATGAGGATCGCAGCGATCAGCATCAGATACTTCCACAAAGGATAACGGTTCAACACGGCAGTTCCCTTCGGGAAAATCGGAAAATTAAATAGCTTTCATCGTACCTTTCGGCAGAATGGCAGCAACGAAATCACGCTTGACAGTTATTTCTGTGGTGTCATTCAGGGCAATAACAACGTAACCCGTTTCAGACACTTTAGAGACACGACCAACCAAACCACCAGAAGTCAGCACTTCATCTCCCTTGGAGATGGACTCCATCAGTTTTTTATGTTCTTTGGTGCGTTTTTGTTGTGGACGCAGGATCATGAAATAGAAAATCAGGCCGAAAACAACCAGCATGATAATCAGAGAATATGGGTTTCCCTGAGCTTGTGCTGGTGCGCCAGCAGCTGCCGCAGCTTCAGAAATAAAAAAACTCATCAAATATCCCTCATTGTTATCGAAAACACTTATTTTGCGAAAAAACAGTTTACAAACAAACAGATTACGAAAATTGGTTATCGAAAAAATTGCTATCGAAAATCGACAGTGGCTCGATCAAAAACCAGCCCAATATGCTACACACATTGAGGCTGGTTAGTCACGCCAAATTATACATTTAACGGTGGAACGGGTTTACCGATCCGCTGATAAAACTCTTCAACAAACTGTTCCAGTCTGTCTTCTTCAATGGCTTGACGAATTCCGGCCATCAGACGCTGATAATACCTTAAATTATGTATCGTATTCAGCCTTGCACCAAGAATTTCGTTACAGCGATCAAGGTGATGCAGATACGCACGGCTATAATTCCGGCAAGTATAGCAGTCACAATGCTCATCTAATGGCGATGTATCTTCTTTATGCTTCGCATTGCGGATCTTGATCACACCTTCCGTTACAAAAAGATGACCATTTCGGGCATTACGGGTCGGCATAACACAATCAAACATATCAATACCGCGACGAACACCTTCAACCAAATCTTCCGGCTTACCAACGCCCATTAGATAGCGTGGCTTATCCTGCGGAATTTGTGGGCAGACATGTTCTAAAATGCGATGCATGTCTTCTTTTGGTTCGCCCACAGCCAGACCACCCACTGCATAACCGTCAAAACCGATTTCCACCAGCCCTTTGACAGATACATCACGCAAATCTTCGTAGACACTGCCCTGAATAATACCAAACAGCGCATTTTTATTGCCCAGCTCATCAAAACGCTGGCGGCTGCGCGCAGCCCAACGCAATGACATTTCCATAGAACGTTTGGCATAATCCCAGTCCGCTGGGTATGGCGTACATTCATCAAAAATCATAACGATATCGGAACCCAGATCATGCTGGATTTCCATTGATTTTTCCGGGCTGAGGAAAACAGGCGTTCCGTTGATAGGATTGCGGAAATGAACCCCCTCTTCCTTAATCTTACGCATAGCACCGAGGCTGAAGACCTGAAAACCGCCGGAGTCAGTCAGAATTGGGCCGTGCCACTGCATAAAATCATGCAAATCTCCATGCAGTTTCATAATTTCCTGACCCGGACGCAACCAAAGATGGAAAGTATTGCCCAGCAGGATTTGTGCTCCTGTATCTTTAACCTCTTCCGGTGTCATACCTTTAACTGTGCCGTAAGTTCCCACTGGCATAAAGGCAGGTGTTTCCACTACACCACGATCAAAAATCAGACGGCCACGGCGGGCATGCCCATCCGTTTTTTGTAACTCAAATTTCACTTAACCTCCAGACATCAGAAAAACAGTCTGATGTTTGACATAAAATGATGCATTCTAAACACTAATGACGCCACTGTACACGCCAGCCTTGTGATATACGGTATGTCAATATTTGCGAATTTTTGTGTCATTCCTACTTCCTTGTGACACAATTTTGTCAAAGTTGACACATCATTAAAAAAGTTTGAAGGATATTAGGAAATTTTTGTGTGCCAAATGCGCCCCACCTTTTTGCTAACCTTCTGATATAGCTTCAGTCCTGAAGGTTCAAAAAAACTGCATGAAGCGGCTTATCTGAATTGAAGGATTTTAATCCAATATCAATGGTGTCAGCCTGCATTAATAAAGTGCCACCAATGTTTCTGATAAAAATAAAAAACGCCAATAAACCAGCGATGAAACTTCCACCAACCCCATCAGTTATTTGATAAATTTGATTAATTACTCGCCTGTCATTGTATGTCATCCTGCAACAAAACATGCAACCTATCAAATATCGTTTAAGGCCGTTATTTCAGTATCGATAAACCACGTTATTGATATTCACTGGCGGAGAAGTCTTCCAACGCCTTTATGTTACTTGGCAATGTGTATTGTTGATTAAATGAGGGAATGATTATGCAAAATCAAAAACCTGACGTCCTTGTTTCAGAAGATAGTAACCTTGCTGTCGTTACAACACCGGAATATGTCAAAAAAGCGATTGCAGAACACGCTCAAAGCCGCAACCACCCAGATGCCACGCTGCAAGATAAAGGTTTTACTATTCTGAGTAATGATACTGGCAGTGATAGCGAGACTATGGCTGCAACACCAAAAGCGGTTAAAACTGCCTATGATTTGGCGAATGCGGCAAATAATAACGCTGATAATGCGAACAATGTCGCTAATAGTGCAAATGACAATGCTAACACTCGCTTAGCAAAGAACCAGAACGGGGCTGACATACCGGATAAGAAAGAGTTTGTGAAAAACCTTGGAATAGAAACATTAATGGAAGAATTATCCTTACCTGCTGGTGTTCCCGTACCTTGGCCAACAGCAACACCACCAGAGGGTTGGCTGATATGTAACGGTGACTCATTTGATCCTGTAAGATACCCGAAACTTGCTCTTGCTTATCCATCTGGTGTGCTACCCGATTTGCGAGGAGAGTTTATTCGCGGTTGGGATAATAGCCGAGGAGTGGATGCTGGCCGACATCTGCTTTCTCATCAAGCAGCAGATATTGCACCACATAACCACAGAATTCACCGCATGTGGTCTAGATCCACGGCGGGTGCTGAGAATTTAGGTACAGGGAGCGCCATTTTTAATAGCGTCCAAAAAAACATTAACTATGGTGCTGATCCCAGAGGATTAGGCATTGCCATTGGAATGGGATCTGGTGGTTATGGTTATATGGATAATGCGGTTGCTAACTCAACAGGAAAAGAAACTCGCCCCCGCAACATAGCCTTCAATTATATAGTCAGAGCTGCTTAATTATGAGTAACCATTTAACCCGCAATTTTCTGCGGGTTAATCATTCCCTCAATCCATCTATTCAGCTTGATCAATATCAGTGGCAACCTCTACCATCTCTTTTGCAGCTATTGAGTTGCGATTAATAAACATCGCATCACCATAACTAAAGAAGCGATACTTTTCAGTCACTGCTTCCTTATAAGCGCTCATGGTATTTTTATAACCCGCAAATGCAGAAACCAGCATGATCAGAGTGGATTCCGGCAAATGGAAATTGGTAATCAGAGTGTCAACAACCTGATATTCAAAGCCCGGATAGATAAAAATTTGGGTATCATCAAAAAATGGCGCAATCAGCCCATCCTGACAGGCTCGGGCCGCACTCTCCAGCGAGCGGACGGAGGTTGTCCCCACTGCCACAACTTTATTGCCACGGGCCTTACATGCCAGAACTGCATCAACAACATTCTGCGGTACTTCTGCATATTCAGCATGCATTATATGGTCTTCGATGGTATCTACACGTACTGGCTGAAAAGTTCCCGCCCCGACATGCAGAGTAACAAACGCCATTTCGACACCTTTTTCACGTAAGGCAACCAAAAGCGGCTCATCAAAGTGCAATCCGGCAGTCGGTGCAGCAACGGCGCCCGGACGCTCATTGTATACCGTCTGGTATAATTCCTTATCTGATTCTTCATCAGGACGGGCAATATAAGGCGGCAATGGCATATGACCGATTTCATCCAGAATGGTCAATACATCACGCTCATCATCGAAACGAATCTCAAATAAAGCATCGTGGCGGGCCAGCATGGTAGCCTTAACGATCTGATTGTCATCAGGCGCTTTATCTTCGCCGAGGATCAGTTCAGCGCCCTCTTTTGGAGCCTTGGATGCACGAACATGAGCGAGTACTCGCTTACCATCCAACATCCTTTCGACCAAAACTTCTAATTTGCCACCTGTTGCCTTACGGCCAAACAGGCGGGCAGGAATAACCCGGGTGTTATTGAAAACCAGCAGATCACCTGCTTCCAGTTTATTCAGCACATCAGTAAAAATACCGTGAGTCAGCTCCCCCGTTTCCCCATCAAGGGAAAGCAAGCGGCAGCCACTGCGCTGTGGTTGGGGATAATGAGCAATTAACTCTTCTGGCAGTTCAAATGTAAAATCAGCGACACGCATTTTATCTGTATCATTCAAAAAAACAGGCGGACTAGTCTAGTGCTGCACGGGCAATGGTGCAAGAAAGAAGCATATTAGTTTAACTATTTGCGTTATACTCTCACCATGAATTTTCTCGCACACCTCCATTTAGCTACATTATCTGAAAGCTCTCTGCTGGGTAATTTAATGGCGGATTTTGTCCGTGGAGCCCCGGAAGGCCGGTTCGCCCCTGATGTTGTCTCAGGCATTCGTCTTCATCGCAGGATAGACAGCCTGACAGACAGCCATCCGCTGGTCATCGAAGCCCGGACTCTATTTCGTAGCGAATATCGGCGCGTAGCCCCTATAACCCTTGATATTATCTGGGATCATTTCCTGTCCAAGCACTGGAACAAACTCGAAAAAAATTACTCCTTGCCTGAGTTTGTGCAGCTAGCGCGCAATCAAATAGAGCCTCACCTCAGTGTTACCCCTGAAAAATTTCAGGAACTGAATCAATATCTCTGGTCACAAAATCTGCTTATTCGTTACGCTGACCTGACATGTATTGCCAATGTGCTACAGGGTATGGCACGGAGACGCCCTAAATTATCCGCTCTGGCAGGTTCTTATCAGGATATAGAAGAGCATTACTCTGATTTTGAAACACTATTCTGGCAATTTTACCCGCAAATGATGGATCTTGTGATGAACCACAGCCAGCCCGGACAGGAAATTTCGCCAGAACCTTGCACTTTTTCCAAATAGCTTTATCTTATGGTAGGCTAAAAGGAATTAAAAATAGGTTATTGATAGGTAAAAACTATTATATCAATTGGTAATTTATCCTTTATTGCTATCACTTAATTCCTTATGCTGTAACCCGTTTCCACAAACACCTACAGAATTTTTAGGAGTCAATTATGGTTTTAGTAACCCGCCAAGCCCCTGATTTTACAGCTTCTGCAGTTCTCGGTAACGGCGAAATCGTTAATAACTTCAACCTGAAAAATCACCTGAATGGTCGTCCAGCTGTTATCTTCTTCTGGCCAATGGATTTCACTTTCGTTTGTCCTTCTGAGCTGATTGCTTTCGACCATCGTTATGAAGAATTCCAAAAACGTGGTTTTGAAGTTATTGGCGTTTCTTTCGACTCTGAGTTCGTTCACAACGCATGGCGTAAAACTCCAATCAGCGAAGGCGGCATTGGCGAAGTTAAATACCCAATGGTTGCTGACATCAAACGTGACATCATGAAAGCATACGGCATTGAGCATCCAGAAGCGGGTGTTGCTCTGCGTGGTTCTTTCCTGATCGATAAAAACGGCGTTGTTCGTCATCAGGTTGTTAACGATCTGCCACTGGGCCGTAACATTGACGAAATGCTGCGTATGGTTGACGCGCTGCAATTCCACGAAGAACACGGCGAAGTTTGCCCTGCACAGTGGGCAAAAGGTCAGGAAGGTATGGGCGCTTCTCCTGAAGGCGTAGCAAAATACCTGACTAAAAATGCTGATAAACTGTAATCTTCGTCAGTATTCAATCCTTTAATAGCATCACATTGTTAATGGATTTTATAAACCAGCCGCATTGTCGGCTGGTTTTTTCTTATCCATTATCTTTCAGGCTACCTCTTTATTAGTTGCAATCACACAGTTTGTTTACTTACCGCCGCGAAATAACTTCAGATTTGAAGTATGCAAATGAAGATTCATTCTGAAATATTCCGAATTATTGACTAACACATAGAAAATCATCTTTCAAAAATCCTGAGCTTCCGATAATGTTACATTACAAATAATTAACATAACCTTATAACCTTTTGGGTTTTCCCCTACAGCCCAAAAATCAGGAGGAAAATATGTCCAAAACATGGAAAATTCCGTTCATCGTCGCCTCACTATTCGTCTCATCCTCTCTTTACGCAGCCACTGGACTTGCAGTTGAAGCCAAGCAGGGCATGGTTGTCAGTGCGCAACATCTGGCATCACAGGTGGGGGTTGATATTCTCAAAATGGGCGGTAACGCTATTGATGCCGCTGTTGCTGTAGGCTATGCAGAAGCAGTCGTCAACCCCTGCTGCGGTAATATTGGTGGTGGTGGTTTCATGACCATTCATCTGGCAGATGGTACAGATAAATTTATTAATTTCCGTGAAACAGCACCTGCAGCAGCCAGTGCCGATATGTATCTGGACAAAGACGGCAATGTTATCAAAGGGGCCAGCCTGTATGGATACTACGCTGCTGGTGTGCCGGGAACAGTTATGGGGCTGGATACTGCGCTGCAAAAATACGGTACATTAACCCGCGAGCAAGTAATGGCTCCGGCCATTAAGCTGGCGCGTGAAGGTTATACCCTGACCCGTGGTGATACCGATATTATGGATACCACAGTCAAACGTTTTGCTCAGGATCCGGAAGCTGCCCGAATTTTTCTGCGTAAAGATGGTACTCCATTCCAGCCCGGAGACAAATTAATTCAGACTGATTTAGCCAACACACTGGAAATGATTGCCAAACAAGGGCCAGATGTTTTCTATCATGGCAAAATTCCTCAAATCATTGAAGAAACCTCAAAGAAATCAGGCGGGATTATCACAGCAGCTGATTTTGCCAATTATACTATTACCGAAACAACGCCAGTTACCTGTAGCTATCGCGGATATAAATTTATCTCTGCGCCTCCACCCAGTTCCGGCGGGGTCACACTGTGTGAAATACTGAACATTGTTGAAGGCTATGATCTGAAATCGATGGGGTTCAACTCAGCCGCCTATATTCACACCCTGACTGAAGCCATGCGCCATGCTTACATAGATAGAAACACTTACCTCGGTGATCCTGCATTTATTAAAAACCCGCTTGAACGCTTGTTAAGCAAAAGTTATGCAGAATCTATCCGTAAAGAGATCCAGCCAAACAAAGCGACACCATCCAAATTGGTGCAACCGGGTATTGGTCCGCATGAAAAACCGGAAACAACGCATTATTCTGTGGTAGATAAAGATGGTAACGCGGTATCAACAACTTATACCATTAATGGACGCTTTGGCGCTGTCGTTATTGCACCGGGAACCGGCTTTTTCCTCAATGATGAAATGGATGATTTCACCACGAAAATTGGCGCGAAGAACATGTATGGTCTAGTTCAGGGAGCAACCAATTCCATTGCCCCCGGTAAGCGCCCACTATCATCAATGAGCCCGACATTAGTGACCAAAGATAATAAAATCTTTCTGGTTTTAGGTTCTCCGGGTGGTTCAAGAATTATCTCCATTACTTTACAGGCCGCGCTGAACATCATTGACTTTGATATGCCGCCACAAGAAGCTGTGAACAGCCCGCGGATTCATCACCAATGGCTGCCAGATGAAGTCTATTATGAGCAGCGTGGTCTTTCGAAAGATACCTTAAATCTGCTGGAAAAAATGGGTTATAAAATGGTGGAGCAGACTCCATGGGGTGCAACTGAATTAATCATGATAGGTTTACCGGGTGCAGCCGGAGTTTCTCCGATCAACTCATCAGGCAATGACTCTGCTGTTTCAGGCAAGGTTCGCGAAGGATATATCTATGGCGCTAATGATGTACGGCGACCAGCCGGTGCAGCCATCGGTTATTAAGAACAATACCTTCAGCTAAAAACACAGTTAAAAAATAAGGGTAGGCATTCAAATGCCCACCCTTATTTATTTTAGCTATTTTTCAAAGCCACTCAGATAGTGTGTTAGCTAGGCATAAGGCCGTGTACTAAAATCACCCCAATGCATAATGGCCCGACATATCTCCATATAAACAGTAAACACTGGCGGCTCCGCGATGGCATATTCTCAGGTATTAAAGCATTAGCCTTATGTGACCAGCCAAATACAAGGCAAATGATAATCCCGAACAATGGCATCAAAACATTGGAAGTAATGAAATCCAGCATGTCAAAGATGGTTTTTCCACCTAATGTAACGTGACTTAGCGGGCCAAAAGATAAGGAAACAGGGATCCCCATTAACATAATCGATGCCGTGACGACTAAGCTTGCTTTACGGCGCTGCCATTTAAAACGACTCTGAACATAAGCAACAATGTGCTCAAGTAATGAAATTGCTGAGGTCAGTGCAGCCATCAGTAATAACAAAAAGAACGTGACTGCTAATATTGAACCACCGGGCAGACTCGCAAAATAAATTGGCATTGTCATGAACGTTAACCCGGGACCTGCATTGGGTTGTAAACCCGCCGCAGCCAAAGCAGGAAAAATCATCAGACCAGCCAATACACAAACCAAACAGGAGAGGATTACAACCCAGATACTCGACCTACAAATACCTTTATTACTCGGTAAGTAGGAACTATAAGTAATGTGAATACCCAAACCGATAGAAAGTGAAAAGAATGCCAACCCTAATGCATCTAAAACACCTTTTCCGGTCAAATTATTGAAGTCTGGGTATAAAAATAATTTTAGACCTTCTGATGATCCGGGTAAGCGGATACCGACAATAATCAGCATTATCATGATCAGGAATAACATTGGCATCATGACCTTAACTGCTTTTTCCAAACCTTTTTGCACACCAGATAGCACGACGTAACAAGTTAGCCCTGAAAATGCCAGATGTGCAACTATCGGCCACCAAGGATCACTAATGAAATTGGTGAAAATAGATGATAGCTGAGAGGTATCTGTAATATTTAACTGGCCTGTGCCCGCCATCACTGTATAACCGATGGTCCAGCCACCAACTACACTGTAGAAACTATAGATACACCATGAACTCAGTACACCTATAAAGCCAACCCATCCCCAGTGTTTACCGAGTAATTTTTTAAACGCATTAACAGCCACTTCACTTGTACTACTGCCCAGTATGTTTTCAGCTAACAGGACAGCTAATCCAATCACAAAACTAAACAATAAAAATACAATCAGAAATGCACCACCACCATTTGTGGCTGAAACATAAGAGAATTTCCAAATGGCACCAATGCCAACGGCAGATCCTGTTGCTGCTAATATATGTCCCAAACGGGAAGTCCATTGTTGACTCATGCTAACCCCCGAACAGATACGGTGCCAGCACATGTATCCAGTTCCACAGCAGTCAGCAAAAGAGCCGCATCAGCGTTCCAAACATGCTCACCTGCCTGCAGGTTAACCATAGACGGGGAAATCGTATATTCTGCCCCGTGAGATGGGGCAAAGGTCATAAAACCGAATGCCCAAATATCTTTAGATGATAAACAGTATGTCATAATAATTGTTAACTTATTGTTTTAAATACAATTACAGATAAGATAGTAACCAATGCAGTTAATTGAGTTCCACTCGCGAAACTGGATCCTGACCCAACAATCAGTGGTAGCATCATATTCACTAATCCCCGCAAGCTACAAAATGATAATGATAAAAACAGCCACAATCGCCAATAACTACCTATCGATAAGGTGCCACTTATCCAAGCAACGTTTAAGTGTCTCCATTATCTCGTCGATATTATTGTGTAATGAGCCTGTTAGTATCTCATTTATGCTCTGAATCATCTTGACCCAGAATAGATATGACGGAGCAGCGGATTATCGTAGATAATGCCACGATATACTGTTGGGTGCTACGTTTAGTGTTTTCACTCAATCTAATGAACCTCACGCTCATTGCCATCAATTAAAGTAGTGCAAACTCCACCACGTTCAGCATACCTAATGTCGGAAGTCATCAGAAGAAAGCATCGCAATCTGGTAAAATAACTACCTATATATTACTTAAATACCTAAATATATATAATTTTTCGTTAATACCCAAAAGATGATATTTATGCTCACATTAATATTAAAGAATATTGACTCAATAAATATAATCTGAGCACACGTATAAATGTACCGGTATAGTTACTCTGATTGAACAAGCTAATCGCTCTATAAAACCCACTCAAACCACCTTAACTAACACGCTATTAATGCGATATTGGGGACTTATAATATCGCTTATCAAGTGATATCAAAATTATATTTACTATTCAATAATGCAATTCTTTTTAAAAATATAATCAATAACCCATAAAGGTAAAAAGCGGCACTAATTTGTGCCGCTTATCGTTTCTAGAAATAAAATTAACGAATAATAATCGCTTTTATTTCTGCTATACCTCATGCTTTGGGATTTTTCTTTCAGCCACAATAAGGTCATAAATAGCAAATATACCCACCGACGACAAAGTCGGAATTAGCCAAGCCAGTCCTTGGTCAGCCAGAGGGAGGTGTGTCGCCCATTCTGGCAAAAAATGAACAAGGTAATTTGAAGCCTTAGCTGCATCCAGTACCCCAAACATCAGACTCACCAGCATAGCCGGAGCCAGTATCCAGGAGAAGTTATTCCACAAACCACGGGTGAAGCTCAATAGTACCAACACAATACAAGGTGGATAAATTGCTGTAAGTACCGGAATTGAAAAAGTAATCAGATGACTCAACCCCAGATTGGAAACCAGCATGGAGAAAAAAGCCAATAATAAAACCAGTGTACGATACGACAATGGCAGATAACGGCTAAAGAACTCGGCACAGGAGCAAGTTAAGCCAATTGCAGTCGTCATACAGGCCATAAAGATCAGTACTGCAAGGAGAAAACTGCCATAGTTGCCAAAAGTATTCTGGACATAAGCGTGTAAGATCACAGCACCATTCTCAGCATTAGGTACTAATGCACCGCTACCTTCACCCAATTTGAAAAAAGAGAGGTAAGCCAGCGTAAGAAAAAGCCCTGCGATTAAGCCTGCATATACGGTGTAGCGAGTCAGTAATGCAGAAGACTCTACTCCTCTGGAACGCACAGTATTAACAATCACAATACCAAAAACCATTGCCCCCAGAGTATCCATAGTCAGGTAACCGTTCACAAAACCATTTGAGAATGGCATTTCCTGATAAGCTTCTGTCGCCGGAATCGGATTACCCGCCGGCCACAATATAGCTGCAATTCCCAGAATAACTAATGCAGACATCTTAATAGGCGCTAGTATACGCCCAACATTATCCAATAATTTACCGGGATAAAGTGATATCAGAATCATCAACAGGAAATAGATGACGCTGTAAATGAAAAGGGGAAGTTTTCCGCCTCCTGTTATTGGCGCAATACCGACTTCAAAAGAAACCGTTGCCGTTCTCGGTGTTGCAAACAGTGGGCCAACCGCCAGATAACAGACAGTAGCCAGTACCAAACCCGCCGTTTTCCCCATAGGAGAACTCAGCGCTTCAATACCGCCACCGACTTTAGCCAGAGCAATAACAGTGATAACAGGCAGGCCAACAGCGGTCAGCAAAAAGCCAGCAGCTGCAATCCAAACATTCTCTCCGGCCTGTAAGCCAACCATAGGCGGAAAGATAATATTCCCCGCCCCGACGAATAAGGCAAAGGTCATAAAACCTAATGCCAAAATATCTTTAGATGATAAACGATGTGCCATAGTGATTGATAATATATTATTGTTTAAAATTACATATGAAATGATAAGTGCTATAAACGCGGTTACGGAATGTAAATAAAACAACCGCTGTAAGCACCGAATTTTTCATTGGTAAACTGAATTTTTACTTTAATTCTGAAAAGAGCTTATGCTCAGTGATAAGCACATGCTACCCAATCAGAGTAACAACCAGAATCGCCAACAAACAAGTATAAGTAAAGCGTTTATATCGCAAAAAGGCAAGTAGCAAACCAAAAAGCAGAATAATATTCCAAATTAAATTTCAAACATGGTGGTTACTCTTATCTATAATTGAATGCTTAATATATGATTTTCATTTTCCCATTATTTTTTACTAATAAGTCTGAATTTAAAAAAACACTTTCTAATAATGATTAAATTCATCAGAGTTTTTTTCATTATGAATAAAATTCGGTTTTATATTTACTGATAGGCACAATTATTTTAGTGAAAAAATGAACAACAAAAACACCACAGCATAAATCCATGCTGTGGTGTTTCATTTTCTTATTACTACAAAAACATCAAAATATAATAATCAGCTTTGTCCCTGCTGGATTTCATGCTTTGGGAGTTTGGCTCCTCCCGCAATGCGATCATAAAGAGCAAATACAGCCACTGACAGCAGAGTTGGTATTAACCATGCCAGACCTTTATCTGCCAAAGGCAGATGAGCGGCCCACTCTGGCAGCATATGTGACAGGTAATGAGATGATTTAATGGCATCCAAAATCCCAAATATCAGGCTTACCAGCATTGCAGGAGCCAGAATACGGGTAAAATTATGCCACCAGCGGTTAGTAAAACTCAGCAATATCAGCGCAATACAAGGGGGATAAATTGCCGTAAGTACCGGAATTGAAAACGTAATCAGATGACTCAGCCCCAGATTAGAAACCAACATGGAAAAGAGCCCCAAAAGTAAGACCAGAGTGCGATAAGAAAGTGACAGATAACGGCTGAAAAATTCAGCACAGGCACAAGTTAGGCCAATTGCAGTTACCATACAAGCAATAAAGATCAGTATCGCAAGGAAGAAACTGCCATAGTTACCAAAAACATTCTGAACATAGGCATGCAAAATAGCCGCACCATTATCAGCCGTAGGTACTAAATCGCCACTACCCTCTCCCAGCTTGAACAAAGAAAGGTAAACCAGAGTCAGACAAAATCCTGCAATCAAACCTGCCCACATCGTATAACGCGTCAGTAATGAAGAAGATTTTACCCCTCTAGAGCGTGCAGCATTGACAATAACAATACCAAATACCATCGCCGCCAGAGTATCCATTGTCAGATAGCCATTCACAAAGCCATTTGAAAACGGAATCTCCTGATAAGTCTCAATGGCAGGAATAGGATGCCCTGCAGGCCATAATACAGCAGCCCCTCCGAGAATCACCAATGCCGCTATTTTGATTGGTGCCAGCACATGCCCGACGCTATCCAGTAATTTGCCCGGATATAGCGAAACAAAAATCACCAGCAAAAAATAAATGACACTATAAATAAAAAGTGGAAGGTCACCTGAACCTGTTAACGGAGCAATACCCACTTCAAAAGAAACTGTTGCTGTCCTCGGCGTTGCGAATAACGGACCAACAGCCAAATAGCAGATCGTTGCCAGTATTAAACCGGCTGTTTTACCAATAGGTGAACTCAGCGCTTCAATACCGCCACCGACTTTCGCCAGGGCAATAACAGTAATAACAGGCAAACCTACAGCCGTAAGCAAAAAACCAGCAGCAGCGACCCAAACATGTTCACCCGCCTGTAAGCCAACCATAGGTGGGAAAATGATATTTCCCGCACCAACAAACAGGGCAAAGGTCATAAAGCCTAATGCCCAAATATCTTTAGATGATAAACGATGTGTCATAATGATTGTTACATTATTGTTGCTAAAAGAATTGCATATACAATAGGAAATATTGCAAGCACTTGAATTTTCACTGGCGAAACTGGATCCTGATGAAACAGTCAGTGATAAGTATCATATTTACTGATACTTGTAAGATACAAAATGATAGTGGTAATAACAGGTAGAATCGCCAACAACTGCCCACAAGTAAAACTTTTATAGCGTTAAAAGGCAAGTAACAAACCGAAAAGCAGAGCAATATTTCAAACTAATTTCAAAATTAGTGATTATTATCATCTATCATTGATTACACCCTATATGATTTGCACTTTTTTTGCCCACATTGGCTAATAAATCATTTTTTTGCCTGTATTATTACCATTTAATTTTATTAACCTTATGATTTTTTAATCAGTTTCTGTATCAGGAGCAATAAACTGCTGAGGTAATAAAAAGCTGAATACAGAACCTTTCCCTACCGTACTTGTAATATCAAGATGAGTATTATAGTAGTGTAAGGCATGTTTCACGATCGCCAGCCCCAACCCGCTTCCACCCGCACTTCTTGAACGTGAACGTTCAACGCGATAGAAACGCTCTGTCAGGCGCGGTAAATGCTCAGGGCTGATCCCGGGGCCATTATCCTCAACTTTAAACAACGCTCCATGAACTGTTCTCAACCAACTAACCTCTATGCCGGTTCCTTTTTCTGTGTGGTTAATAGCGTTATGAATAAGATTCGACATTGCGCTTCTGAGCTGCTCTTCATTTCCGAGCACATGTAATGTGTTATCGACATTAAAGACAATATCGTACTGTTTATCTGCCAATGTCTGTACTTCCTGCTCTAATAAAACCAGCATAGCCGGAACATCGACCATATTGTGCACATCAACCTTTGAGCCGCTCTCAATTCTGGAAAGATGTAGTAACTGACTGACCAGACAATCCATTCTCCGCACCTGTTCCTGCATAGTACTCACTACTTTCTGATTTGCTTTCCCGCTGAGCTCCTGATCCTGCATCATTTCCAGATAACCCTGTAGCACTGTTAACGGTGTCTTCAGTTCATGGCTGGCATTTGCGAAAAAATCACGGCGAGAGTTTTCTAGTCGTCTTTTTTGCGTGATGTCACGGGCAATCATCAGTAATTGGCTTTCCGAGTAAGGCATCAACTGAAATTCCACGATATGACCATTATTTAATTCAAGAGAGAGAGGAGAAGTAAAATCACCCGCTATCATATAACGGATGAAATCAGGGTAGCGAAGAAGATTGAAAATAGACTGTCGATTATCTTCTGGCCAGCGAAACCCTAATAAATGTTGAGCCAGACGGTTACACCAAAAAATATTCCCTTCCACTGTCATCATTACCAAGGCATCCGGCAATGATTCGGCACCACTGCGGAACCGTTTGATTAATAATGCCAGTTCCCTGCGCCGCTTGCGATTACGTTGCTGTAACTGGTAAATACCATAGAAAACCGGCTCCCATCCTCCCCTGCCTGCCGGGGGCAACATACTGCGATCAAGCCAGAGCCAGTCAGATAACTTCAGTAAGTTATAGCCGTGCCATACTAATGCCAGAAGTAATGCAATAACCAGCAACCAAGCCAGTTGGCCCACAAAGAAAGACAAAATCACTGCGGGCAGACAGAAAATAAATAACCCCAGTACCAGCTTTTTCCAGGATAATCTCTCAAGCACTTAACTCTCTCCAGTACAGGTTTGTTGTTTTTTAAGTTGCCTCATTATTGGCTTCCCAAACTGAATTTATGTAGGTGGCTCAAGCACCCGACCGGAAAGATTAATAACGGGTAGAAAAGCGATAACCTGTGCCACGAACAGTCTGCACCATTTTATCGTGGCCACCCATTTCCAGCGCCTTACGCAGGCGACGAATATGTACATCTACCGTGCGATCCTCTACATAAACATTCGCCCCCCATACATAGTTGAGCAACTGCTCGCGACTATAAACACGCTCCGGGTGCGTCATGAAAAAATGAAGAAGTTTGAATTCGGTTGGTCCCATATCAACACTTTGCCCCTGACTGGAAACACGATGGGATATAGAATCCAGCATCAGTCCTTCTATATTGATAATATCTTCTGCTGCCATAGGGGAGATACGACGCAATACAGCTTTAACTCGGGCAATTAACTCTCTGGGGGAAAATGGCTTGGTAATATAATCATCGGCACCAACATCAAACCCACGCACTCGATCTTCCTCTTCCCCTCGTGCGGTTACCATCATGACAGGAATATCTTTGGTGGTGTTATTACGCTTCATTTGTTTGATAATTTGTATTCCTGAACCACCGGGTAACATCCAGTCCAACAGGACTAAATCAGGATAAGGCTCAGACAAACACCCTATGGCAGTGTCATAATCTTCTGCTTCAACAGGCTCATATCCGTTCTGCTCCAGAACAAAACAGACCATTTCACGAATTGGGGCTTCATCTTCAACAACCAAAATACGTCTAACCATGGTTAATCCTGTCAGTATGATTGAAGTCAGCAAAATTCACAGTGAACTATTGTGAGGCAATTTTATTACAGTTTTATGAAATAGATTTTATCTTAATCATAAAACTGTAACCAACATTACGAGGAATTTATCAATCAATTGCTCTATTTCATTGCCGTTGCGAGGCCGCTCGAAAATTTATGAATGAAATTATAATTACCCACGACATCCGCAGAACACTCATTATAATTAACATCTGAACAGGGGAAGCTGGACGCAGGGACAGCGCAGCGCAGTAACACAGGTAAGATAAGCAGAGCAAAAATATGCGGATTATTCATACGTCAGACTGGCATCTTGGGCAATACTTCTTTACTAAAAACCGTGCGGCAGAGCATCAGCACTTCTTACAGTGGCTTATCAGGCAAATAAAAGAACATCAGGTTGATGCCCTGATTATTGCCGGAGATGTTTTCGATACAGGTTCTCCACCCAGCTATGCCCGGGAGTTGTACAACAGATTTGTGGTAGACCTGCAACCCACAGGTTGCCAGCTTGTCATTCTTGGGGGAAACCACGATTCCGTCGCAACACTCAATGAATCAAAAACCCTGTTCTCTTATCTGAATACCACTGTTATTGCCTGTGCTGAAACTGATACCCAACAGCAAATTAAGGTATTGAATAATAGAAATGGTCAGGCTGGAGCCATTCTGTGCGCCATTCCTTACCTACGTCCGCGAGATATTATGTTCAGTAAAGCAGGCCAGTCAGCCATACAGAAACAACAAGCTTTACAGGATGCCATCGCTGAACACTACCACCAGCTCTACCAACAGGCGTGTAGCTTACGGGAGCAGCTTGGCCAATCTCTGCCGATTATCGCAACCGGGCATTTAACCACAGTTGGAGCCTCCACGACTGATTCCGTGCGGGATATTTATATTGGCACATTGGATGCTTTCCCGGCACAAGCATTCCCTCCTGCTGACTATATTGCTCTGGGGCATATTCACCGCCCACAGTCGGTCAATAAAACTGAGCATATCCGTTATAGCGGTTCTCCTATTCCACTGAGTTTTGATGAAGTTGGGCAAGAGAAAAGTGTCTGTCTGGCGGATTTTCAGGAAGATAAATTCAGTCACCTTACCCTGTTACCTATTCCGAATTATCAGCCAATGCAACTCATTCGGGGTAGCCTGCAACAAATAGAAGCACAATTACAGACTTTCAGTGATTATCAGGGAGAGCGCCCTGTCTGGCTGGATATTGAAGTAGCCACGCAAGATTATCTGCATGACATCCAGAAACGTATTCAAACTATGGCTGCGGATTTGCCTGTAGAAATTATTCTGTTACGACGCAGCAAAACCGCTCGTCAAAACTCATTATCAGAGAAAAATAAAGAGACACTGACTGAATTAAGCGTGTCCGAAGTTTTCGAACGACGACTGGCGATGGCGGAAATTGACGATCAGCCACAAAAACAGCGCCTGACGACTCTGTTCAGGCAAACACTGGATGACATTACTCAGCAACGTACACAGAAATAATAATCAGAAATAACGGTCAGGATGCAGTATGAAAATTCTTAGCTTACGGTTGAAAAATATTAATTCTCTACAGGGTGAATGGAAAATTGATTTCACAGCAGAGCCTTTTGCCAGCAATGGATTATTCGCCATTACCGGCCCAACCGGAGCGGGAAAAACTACGCTGCTGGATGCTATCTGCCTTGCCTTATATCACAGGACTCCCCGGCTGAAAACTATTTCAGAAAATCAGAACGAATTAATGACCCGTCATACCGCAGAATGTCTGTCAGAAGTCGAATTTGAAGTAAAAGGGGTTGCTTATCGGGCATTCTGGAGCCAGCGGCGTGCCCGTAATCAGGCTGATGGAAAACTCCAGCAACCGAAAGGAGAGTTAGCAGATAAAAAAACAGGCAAAATTCTGGCTGACAAAATTCCTGATAAAAAAGAAAAGATTGCTGAAATAACCGGACTTGATTTTGAACGGTTTACTAAGTCCATACTCCTGTCGCAGGGGGATTTTGCCGCATTTTTAAATGCCACCGATAAAGATCGAGCCGATTTATTGGAGGAACTTACCGGTACAGAAATTTATGGCATTCTGTCACAGGAGATTTATCAGCGCCATAAAGAAGCCCAGTCCGAATTGAATATTCAGCAGGCAAAAGCATCTTCAATTGAATTATTAACGCCGGAACAACTGGAAGAGTATCGCAATCAACAGCAACAGCTGATTGCCGCAGAGATTCAGCTTGGTCAGCAGCTAAAAGATTTACAAATTACTGAGCAATGGATTGTACGGCAGCATGAGCTGGAACAGTCACTAACGAACCATAAGTTATCACTGCAACAAACTGAACAGGCGATACAGGATGCTTCCCCACAGTTACAACAATTAACTGCCAGTGAACCGGCTGAAAAAATCCGGTCATTGTGGGATGCGTACAATCGGGCTTTAAGCGAGCAACAGCGCCTTGATGAGCAAAGCAGAAAAATCCAATTCGAACTGCAACGACAGGTTGCTTTACTGCAACCCGCCCAACAAAAACAGATTAATTTGGAAAAGGCTCAAAAAGAATATCAACAGCATCATATACAGCAGGAGAAATTGATCTCAGAGCAGGTTACGCCACTCGATCATAAGATTGCTATTCAGTCTAAGGATCTGCTCACGCTGGAAAAAGAAGCCTCTGTGCAGAATCAGGAACTAGCTGAAATATCATCCCAGTATCAACTGGCTGAAAGCCAGCACACCTTGATGAATAAAGAACAGAAAGTGTTGGAGATATACGATGAAGAACATCCTCATTTCCGCACTCTCGACAAACAGTTACCGAAATGGCAGCAACTCTTTTCCCGTCAGAAAGAAAAACAGGAACAGGTAACCAAGCTCAGACAAAAACAACAACAAATGGCGACTGAGCTTGCCCGTACAGCTGAAAATCTGAATAGTTTAAATACAGTTCTGGAAAAACAGGCAGCACAATGCCAGCCATTACAGGATTCACTTGAATTTGCAGAAAAAAAACTGTTGAGCTTACAAACCCAATATTCATCCGATCAACTACAAAAACAGTTATCAGATTACCAATCACAGCTTAATTCACAAAACCAGCTGGAAATTTTTCTGCCTCAGATCGAGCAAATACAGGCAACGATCTCAACCAATCAGGCGCAATTTGCACAAATCCAATCATTCCTGAAACCTTTACCTGATCAGTTAAATACCCTTGAGATACAGCTGACAGAAACACAACAACACCATCAGGATTTAACCGCCCGAATTCGTCTGGAACAACATATTATCAGCCTGGAACAGGAGCGTAATCAACTCAAAGAGGGGGAAGCCTGCCCGCTTTGTGGGTCGAATAACCACCCTTTGATTAGTGAATATCAGAACATCGTCCTGCCAAAATCAGAAGAACGGCTGAAAGTTCTTAGCCAAAAAATAGAACAGCTACAGGGAGAGCGTTCTGCTTTACAGCAAAAACAGCAATTCCAGCAACAACAGGGTGAACAATTACAGCAATCCATAGAACATTTCACATCTCAGCTGGCAGAAATTACTACACAATGGCAGCACCACTGCCAACAACTGCAAGCACCCGAATTACCAATGGAAGCTGAACCTGTCAGACACTTTATTAACCTGCGCCAGTCAGCCTATACCCAATCTCAGAAACAATATGAAATACTGACGCAGGCTGAAAAACAGTACCAAATTGCAGAAAAAACACTCTTGGCTCATCGTGAACAATCCAAATCAGATGAACAAAAATCAGCATTGGAAAAAGTCAGGCAAGAGTCATATCAGAAGCAATTGAAGGAAAATACGGCTGAACTCCATCAGGCAGAAACAGAATATGCCACAACAACAGAGCAATTAATCAATACATTGCACGATACGCCGTTTACACTGCCAGAATGGCAGGAAGTAGAAAATTGGTTACAACAACGTGAAACTGAATTGAAAAACTATCACAGTTCCCGCGAAAAATGGCAGCAATTGCAGCAGGAACAGGCCGTCTTGCAAAGCAAACTGAATGAACTGGAAAAACAAAAAAGCAGAATAATCAATAAACAACAAATACTGACTGAACAGCAACAACAGCAGAATCAGGTATTGCAGCAAACCCAGCAGGAACGTTACCAATTATTTGGCGAACAATCCGTCAACACTGTACGTCAGGAATTGCAGCAAAAAGCGAGCGAACTGGGTAATGCCTGTACACAAGCCACTGCTGATCTACAACAGTTACAGAATCAGGTAAATCAATTAACGGGTGCTGCGGGTGAAATCACACGAAGCTGCCATATTGCCGAAGCCGCATACAAACAGGCATCCGACACCTTCCAGCAAGGTCTGCAACAACAAGGGTTTCCTAATCAAGCCTCTTTTGAACAGGCTTTACTGATGCCGGAACAACGAGAAAATCTTCAACGGCTGCAAGAACAACTTGCCAAACAGAATCTGCAAGCTAAAACACGGTGCCACGAATCTGAAACTCTGTTACAGCGCCACAGGGAAAAATCACCGTTACTGTTGGAACAGTTTGAACCATCACAACTAGCTGAGTTGTTAAGTAATACCGCCAATGAATTAAAACAAAATAACCAGCAGCAAGGTGAAGTCAAAAACCGGCTCACCAGTGATGCCAACAGTAGAAATCATCAGCAAGAATTGTTAGATCAAATAGCTCTCTCACAACAGAATTATGATGACTGGAGCTATCTCAATAACCTGCTCGGCTCTGCGGATGGTGCTAAATTCCGGCGTTTTGCTCAGGGTCTGACACTGGATCATTTGATGCATCTGGCGAATAGCCGGTTAGAAAAATTACATGGCCGTTACTACCTGCAACGCAAACGACAAAACAAGGATGATGTCGGCCTTGAGTTACAAGTGGTTGATATGTGGCAAGCCGACGCTATTCGGGATACCAAAACGCTTTCCGGCGGTGAAAGCTTTCTTGTCAGTCTGGCACTGGCATTAGCATTATCTGATCTGGTGAGCAACAAAACCCAGATAGAATCCCTGTTTCTTGATGAAGGATTTGGCACACTGGATTCTGAAACTCTCGATATCGCACTGGATGCACTTGATCACCTTAATGCAACCGGGAAAACCATCGGTGTTATCAGCCATGTTGAAGCCATGAAAGAGCGTATCCCTGTACAGATCAAAGTGGAAAAGATGAATGGATTAGGGGTCAGTAAACTAGAATCAGAATTCAGGGTTCGTTGATATGTATTAGCTCACGCACGATCTTGATCTATAATGCAGCTCCTTTTGCAACATATTCAGAACAACATGGAAAGATTTATTGAAAACACAATGTATGCCTCCCGTTGGCTACTTGCACCTGTTTATTTTGGTTTATCACTGGCTTTATTTGCACTGGCTATAAAATTCTTTCAGGAAATCATTCACGTCCTGCCACATATTTTTTCCATTGCTGAATCAGAGCTGATCCTGACTTTGCTTTCTCTGATTGATATGGCTCTGGTTGGCGGGTTGTTAGTGATGGTCATGTTCTCCGGTTATGAAAACTTTGTTTCAACATTAGATATCGAAGAGCACAAAGAGAAATTAAACTGGTTAGGAAAAATGGACGCCACTTCGCTTAAAAACAAAGTTGCGGCTTCCATTGTTGCCATTTCATCCATTCATCTACTGCGTGTTTTTATGGATGCCCGGAATGTGCCGGACAGTAAATTAATGTGGTATGTAATTATCCATCTCACTTTTGTGGTATCAGCATTTGTGATGGGATATCTGGATAAACTCACACGCCATCATCATTAGAAAGAAATCTTACCCGCCCTAATGCCAGCTCAATATTACTTGCTGGCATTAAGGGACTCCGTTCTTTTTCGTGAGTTACCATTAACGGTTTCTTTCTGTAATTCGTCGATAAACCTATCTACGAACATTTCAACTATCTCACTTCTGCTCGTTCCAAGCCGATTGGATAGCCCATCTATTTTTCGGATGACAGACATCCGCAATGACAGGGAAACCGGTTTCTTCTTTTCCTTATCAAGGAAAACGTGGCTGGTAGCTTCCTTTAATTCAAAGTTATTATGCTGAGTGAGCAGCTCTTCAATCCTGCGCACCTCTTTTCTGGTCAATAACCCCTTATCTACTAGTTGGTAAGTATTTCCAATTTTGCTAAACCGGATATCAGCACGATAGTGATCCCTTAGTTCCCTTAAAGTACGAGTCAATGTTGGACCAGAACAACTAAGTGCCTCGATCACTTTTACCTTGCTGACAGGTCTTTCATGAGAAAGCAGCAAAGTTAATTTAAAATTTCTGAGTTGTTTGGGGCTAAGTAACATCGTTTTCAATTACCAAGTCAGGAATACGGTAACTTCCTAATATATAAACACAGCATCCAGCATAGCTTCTCATGCTGGTAAATCAATATTAAAGCGAGTTAAAAACCCCATAATTTTCAGTTTCACTTCCTGAACAGACGCCATTATATTTCGCCCGTTCCAGAATATTTACAGCCCAGCGCCAGTGTGTAGCCGGTTCACACATTGCGCCCTGAAACTTAAATACCGCCTGCTTTGTATTAAGGATTTTTAAGGCATCAGCATAATCATGGTTGTTCACCATCAATGCCTTATGGATATGCTCTATTTGCCGTGGATGAATAGCTGTTTTCCCGACAAACCCATGAGCAATATCCAATACAAGCTCTTTCTCAAGTAACTCCAGATTATCAATATGCTCACAAACGGGAGCCGTTAAATAAAAACCACGTGAACCAAAAACAGCCACCAGCATTTTTATCACATACCCCATTGGGCCATCATATAACGTGAGTTCACGCGAACGACGTATCGAAATAAGATTCATCAGATCATTACCACCAACACGTAGCGCGATGACCCGCTCGCAGAAAGGATGAGATTTTAGCTTATCGGCCAAATAATTCATTTGCTGCACATCAAAAACATCTTCAGTTTCCAGTGTCGGCATCACGCCAAGATGCGTTGAAGCAATAATATCCCACCATTCAGGTAATAATGATTGCGTGAATTTAGGTAATACCAGACCCGTGACAAGGCTAAGATCAATAGTATTGACCAGATATCGTCCCATGGATTCATTCCGTGGACGGATAAAAATCAATGGATAATGATCAGTATTAGCGGCTGAACCCTTAGCCGCAGCCAGTATCTGTAATACAGATACGAGGTTTTCGATAGCGACGGGAATATCCTCTTCAACGACTGAGTCCTCCAGACAAATCACCAAAGAACGTAATCCCACAACTTTATTACACAGGATAATTTCCGGAATATCTGGGCGGGTCGCTGGTATATAAAGTGTCGCGCCAAGCTGGTTTGCGAAAGGGTTCTGTTTCATCGGACCACCTTTTTTATGCTACTTTTTTGATAATCGTGACTGCCCGATATTGGCCAATCAAATTACCTACTTCTGTGATGGCAACATTTTTCTGCTGTGCCAGATAAACCAGCAAAGCCACGTCAGGATCATTTTTAGAACGGACAAGTACCTGTTCAGGAACACGCCTCAGCACAGCACGCGTTGCTTCCGCAATTCCCGGTTTGATACGATTAATGCTATTGACCTCATATAAATCAGCAAGAGTGGAAATAACTTTCTTACTTAATTCCAGCAAAACCATTTTTTCCTGAGGTTGCCAGTCAGCCGCGGGTATGGTCGTCAAATCCAGACGTTCCCGGCATTCAGCAACAGTATCAACCAGCATTCCACTGCATTCAAACTGACTCAGATGATCACATTTCACACATCCATGCAATCCATTTTCACTCCAGATTGAACGCGATATTAACCCTGATACCGGTGCTCCCATGATCCCAAAGGGAATTAACCAATCATCATCACTGGCCGCCAGCCATGAACATCCACACGGATCGGCCAGTACGACCAAACGGGGAATGCCTGAATAGCCCGGCCGTCCCGCTAATGAACGGGATAATTCTGCTGTAATCGCACCTTTACCTGTCCAGCCATCCACAAATACCAGACCAGCCGTCCCATGCTGCTGTTCTATATACGAGAGCGCCGTATCATCAATGCCACGATCCCGTATGATACTGATCCCATAGTGATACGAACGTTGCCCCATATCCCGTAAAACCTGATGTAACATCACACCCAGAGGAACTCCCGCTCTGACTAAGCTCACTAGCACAATAGGTGTGTCGCCAAAGCGTGATATCAGAGCTTTGGCAAGCATAACAACTTCAGTTGCCAGTCTGGTTGCTCCTATTTCTAGCGCTTTATCAAACAATTCAATGTGATAAGAGGTCGGTTCTGGCTCCTGACTCAACATCTCCGAATAATGACGGGCACCAGACTGAATTAACTGTTCTTTAACCTCAACCGGTGTCATTTCAATCTGAACCGGCTTTAGTAAGAAATGAACATCACCGCTGGCGTAAGAGCCAGAAAAAGGAGTAAAACTATTCATTTATGTAGGATTCCGCATACCGAATAAAGAGGCCGTTAATGTGTCAGCAAATTGACTGCGTTGAGGGATCGCAAGCCAGTCACACCATTTCATAAACCGATGATCACTTAAGCTATCCCCCATGCCAATAACAGGAAAAACACCTCTCTCATCGTGAAGCCTTTGCAGAAGATGCTGAGTTGCCAATCCCTTATCGACACATTTAGGTAGAAAAGCGAGATTATTATTGTTGTAGTGAAAATAAAAATCGTCGGCATCAAAAATATCACTCATCACCTGAGTCACTGCTGTAAGCAGCATCTTAAGCTCTTCTGCCCGATTATGCTCATTACACTTAACCGAAATATAAACAGGGACATCACCATATTCATAGTTAATGCGTGACCATACAGAAAAACCACCGGATGCTATCAGTCGATTCCCCAGACATTCCAATTCCAGCAATTTATCCCGGTAAGACCGAAGTTCAGCCAGCATATGTGATTGCCATACCTGATCCGCCTGCCCTTCCGGTGTCAGAAGCACCGCACCGTGAGTGGCAATACGCCATGAAGTGAACGGAAGTTGTACCCGGCTAAGCTGCTCTGTATTTCTGGCTGTCACAGGAATCACTTCCGCATTCGCCAGTAACCAGTCAACCAGCATAGCCTGCTGTTCTGTCATATAACCATGAGGAGCCTGCTGCCTGTCTACAGTAGCTACGCGAAGCGAAGTAATATCCGACAGCTCATTTATTTTCCGGCGGGTTTGAAATAACGTATCGTCCAGATCAGTAAAAAATACGGGCTTAATCATAAGTCACAATCTCTATCACTGGTGCAACCAGAGATAATTGCTCTATCAAATTTGGATCAACTGCGGCTTTAGGTGTTTCAAGGCAGAGTAGGACGCGATCAAACTGCTGGTGCGCTACGTTATAAAGAAAATTGGGGATCCCCAGACCATAATTATCGGTAAATGCCATCACAGACTGAATAGCGTGCCCGCAGGAAATAGGAGAACGGGTTGTCGAACCAAATTTCACGGCAGCCCCTTCTTGTTCAAGGCGTTCTGCCAGCAAAAATGGTTGCCAGACAAACTCGCTGGAGCCTAGCACCAAGACCTTTTCACCAACATTAGCCGGGATCTCAGCACCCAGATCATATTGAATATCGTCCAGCCCCAAGCGCCCCCAGTTCTGTGTGCCGATAATATCGACTTTTCCCCGTGCCGTGACATTCACCGCAGGCATAACGGGCACAGGCGCTGAACTATCCGCATCCCATTGCCACTCACCTTCTATCAGGGAAATAACTGAGACAGGAAGCGGACAGCGTTTTATGATGCTTTGCCCACTCCAGTCCGTCAGAGTCACTGTAATGATATGTTCAATATGTTCCAGCCCGGCACAACGCAATGCCTCAAACAGATTGAGAAAAGTATTGCCAGTCGTTGCTTCATCATCAATCAGAACCAGTGTACGGGCATGGCTGACCCGCTGGCGCAAATGTTCTTCTTGCGGCCAGTAGATCAGGTGGTCTGTTGCATGACTATGATTTTCCTTAAACTCACACAACAACTCACCTTCAACCGGATGGCGTGTTGATGTCAGAAATATCGGAGAAGTGACTTTATGCCGAGTTTCCTGAAAAACCCCCGCCGCCAGCCCAACCGCCGTTTCTGCCATCCCGATATAGAGCACCGGCCCGGGAAGATCAACTGGGAATTTATCTGACAGCTGCTGATAAACTGTACGCATAATAGACGGACTGACCGGAATATGACGCCCTAACACTTTACTGACAAATAAGAATGCCCTTTTCGGATTACGACGTTCAGCAATATCAAACAATGCTTCCAGAGACGTTTCACCACACTCAGCCGTCACAGTTAAGGTTCCGCTGTTTAACTGTTTTTGATAGCTTTGTTTTTTATTAACCGGGAATGAGTGACGCTGAAGATGATTACATGCGGTCATACAGAAGCCTTTTAAAAGAATTTCAGTAATTTCAGGAAGTGAGGCAAAGGCAGTAGTGATTCTTTCATAAAACAAATTTCCCTTTCATAAACCAAATTTTTTTATCCGAACAACGCCTATTGCTAAATAGGCATTAGTCAAATTTGTTACGTCCGTTTTCTAGTTCAAATTCGGTGAAATATGCACCGAAGTCTAGAGCTTAGCCACACTCAATGTCAATCATATTATGATTTTTTAAATAAGAATTTGTTTGACTTTTCTCCATGGAAAAGAAATGATAAAACACGAAGCCAGATTGCTCTCTATCATAAATTTAACAGATAGTTGCAATTTGTGAGGATCATAATATGACAGGATTTCAGCCATATATCTGGTCATATTATGATTTTCTACATAAGTGAAATTATCGCAATTCACTGATAGCGATTCACGATAAAAAACAAATCACTTATAAAACAATTCACCGATAAATAAGAGGTGTTATTAATGGTTTCATTGAGTAAAAATCAGTCCGTTTCGCTGACCAAGCAGAGTACTTCGCTGGCTAAAATTGATTTTGGTCTGGGATGGGATCCAGTAGCTCAAAAAAAAGGCTTCCTGTCACGTTTGTTCGGCGGAGACAGTAATGAAATTGATCTGGATGCCAGCTGCATTCTGCTCGATGCATCCGGCAATTCCATTGACATTGTCTGGTTCGGACAGCTTAAATCCGAATGTGGTTCGGTAAGGCACAGTGGCGACAATCTGACAGGAGAAGGCGACGGGGATGATGAAGTCATCAGCGTCGATTTGGTTAAACTGCCTGCCAATGTTGAATACCTTGCCTTTACCGTTAATAGTTTCCGCGGTCAAACCTTCAACGATGTTGAAAATGCGTTCTGCCGGGTTGTTGATCAAAACGGCAAAGAGCTGGCGCGCTACCAGTTAAACGAACAGGGTGCTCATACCGGCATTATTATCTCTTCCCTGCGCCGTAATAACGGTATGTGGGATTTCACCGCACATGGGGTTCCCTGCCGTGGGCGTACCATTGATGATATGTATCCACAAATCGTTGAAACGGTGGTGCGCTGATGAATCTGACTCCGGGGGGAAATGCCCCCGTTTCCAATCAAATGCTGACCATCAGGGTACTTTCAGGTTCAGCAGTCGATGTCTCCGCTTTCCGTCTGTATGCTGATGGTAAGGTGCAAGGCGATCCGGATATGGTCTTTTATGGGCAGCCGGATAATGACGATAACACCATTCGCCTGTCCGGCGGTAATACCAATACCGCGTTTTCCGTTAACCTGCCGGCTCTTCGGCAAGACGTCCAAAAAGTTGCATTCACCGCGACCTGCGATGGCAGCCAGACTATCTCCAGCCTTCACAGCCTTTCTATTCAGGTCGAACTGAATGGGAATGTGATTTTACAGGGGCAGGTTGAAGTTCAGGGGCGTACAGAAGCCGCGTTGATCCTCGGTGAGCTTTATCGCCGTAACGGTGAATGGAAGTTTCGCTTTATTGCTCAGGGTTTTAATGGTGGTCTGAAGCCTCTGGCAGAACATTTTGGTGTCGATATTGTCGATGATGCGCCAGCACCGCCACCAACTCCTGAACCGAAAAGCGTCAATCTTAGCAAGGTTTCTCTGACGAAAGAAAAACCCGCTATCAGCCTGAGTAAACGTGACAACTTCGGTGAGATCCGCGTCAATCTTAACTGGAATCAGGGAGCAGCTCCTGCCAGCCGTGGAATGTTTCAGAACCTGTTTAATACCAGTAAAGGGGTAGATCTGGATCTCGGTGCTTTCGTCCGGCTCCGCGATGGCACCCGTGACGTTATACAGGCATTAGGGAACGGTTTCGGTGCTTATCATAGCGAGCCTTATGTCCAGCTACAGGGGGATGATCGCACAGGCAGTGTTACTGATGGTGAATGGCTCCATATCAATGGTCTTGAATGGAAAAATATCCGTGAAGTTCTGATCTATGCCTTTATCTACGAAGGTGTACCGAGCTGGAACAATACGGATGGTATTGTCACGATTTACGTCAATGGCCAGCCTCCGATTGAAACCCGTCTGACAGAAGGGCATAACCGCAAAAATATGTGTGCCATTGCCCGTCTTGTTAATGACAACGGTGACATTCAGGTAGAGCGTATCAACCAGTATTTTAGTGGTCATAAAGAGATGGATCAGGCTTTTGGCTGGGGCTTTCGCTGGACATCAGGCAGTAAATAATACGTTTAATACATACTCGTTATACAAACTAACGGAGGGACTTATGTCCTTTTTAAACAAAATCAAATCGGCATTCAGTGCAGGCCGCGAAGAGCTTACCAATCAGGTTGGCCGTTTCAAAAACAAAAAATTCATGGAAGGAACTGTTGCTGTGTGCGCGCATGTCGCAATGGCAAGTAACGGTGTCAGTTCTGAAGAAAAACAGAAAATGGTGGGATTCATCAAAAGTTCCCCTGAACTGAAAGTATTCGATACGACTGAAATTATCAACTTCTTCAACAAGCTGGTCAGCAGCTATGAATTTGATGCTGATATCGGCAAAGGCGAAGCGATGAAATACATTATGGCGCTGAAGCAACAGCCGGAAGCAGCACAGCTCGCTTTACGTGTCGGGATTGCTGTTGCCAAAAGTGATGGCGACTTTGATAACGATGAAAAAAATGCTGCCAGAGAAATATGCACAGCCTTAGGCTTTGTACCGGCAGATTTCGATCTGTAATCGCGGATAATTAAGAGGCTTACTTCATGGTATCCACGCACATTGGTTTTCCGATGGAAACCGTTGCTGTATTTATTATTCTGTCGGTTGGTGCGCTCTTTATCGACCTCTTTATGCATCGTCATGATAAGCCGATTTCGCTGCGCAGTGCCGCTCTTTGGTCTGTCTTCTGGGTTGCTGTTGCTTTTGTTTTCGCGGGATTCCTGTTTGTCCATCACGGTGCTGAAGTCGCAAGCCTGTTTATCACCGGTTATGCACTGGAAAAGGTGCTTTCCGTCGATAACCTGTTTGTCATTATGGCAATTTTTTCCTGGTTCGCTGTCCCGGATCGTTATCGCCACCGCGTTCTTTACTGGGGCATAATCGGTGCCATTGTCTTCCGTGGTATTTTTGTTGCTATCGGGGCAAGCCTACTGACACTGGGGCCGTGGGTTGAAATGGTTTTTGCCGCCATCGTCGGCTGGACAGCAGTTATGATGCTGAAAAGTGGTGACAATGATGATGAAATCGAAGATTACTCACAACACCTAGCCTACCGTTTGGTGAAGCGTTTCTTCCCAATCTGGCCAAAACTGCGCGGTCATGATTTCATGCTTACCCAGAAAGAAGTCGATGCAGAACTGGCAAAACCAGAAAATGCTGATGTAACTATTGGTCGTAGAACCAGCAGTAATAAAACTAATAGTGAAAAAGCAGGGCGTGTCGGTAAAGCAGCTCTTTATGCCACGCCACTGATGCTGTGTCTGGCTGTGGTTGAACTTTCTGACGTCATGTTTGCTTTTGACTCTGTTCCTGCGGTTATTGCTGTCAGCCGTGAGCCATTGATCGTTTACAGTGCCATGATGTTCGCTATTTTAGGTCTGCGTACACTCTACTTTGTACTGGAGGCACTGAAAAAGTATCTCGTTCATCTGGAAAAAGCCGTTATTGTCCTGCTGTTCTTTATTGCTATCAAATTGGGACTTAACGCATCTGAACATATGTTCCACCACGGTTATTCCATTTCGGCGACAGCCAGTCTGTTTGTCGTACTCGGGGTACTGGCGGCCGGTATTATTGCCAGCTTGCTGTTTCCCGAAAAAGAAAAAACAAGCTAAATCCATAAATAAATGAGGAAAAAATAATGGGTGTATCTCTTTCTAAAGGCGGTAACGTTTCTCTGACCAAAGAAGCGCCAACAATGAAAAATGTTCTGATCGGTCTCGGCTGGGATGCCCGCGCGACTGACGGACAGGACTTTGACCTTGATGCTTCAGCGTTCCTGCTGGCAGCAAATGGCAAAGTACGCGGTGATGCTGATTTCATTTTCTACAACAATCTGAAATCTTCCGAAGGCTCTATTATGCACACTGGCGATAACCGCACCGGTGAAGGGGATGGTGATGATGAATCACTGAAAATCAAACTGGATCAGATCCCTGCTGATGTGGATAAAATCGTTTTTGTTGTCACTATTCATGATGCTCAGACTCGTCGTCAGAGTTTCGGACAGGTTTCAGGTGCGTTCATTCGTCTGGTTAACGATGACACACAAGCTGAAGTTGCTCGTTATGACCTGACTGAAGATGCTTCAACTGAAACTGCGATGCTGTTCGGTGAACTGTACCGCCACAATAGTGAGTGGAAATTCCGTGCAGTCGGTCAGGGCTATGCGGGTGGTCTGGCATCTGTTTGTGCTCAGTATGGCATTAACGCAGCCTAATTCGCTTTAATTAAGTGATTTAATGCAAAACCCTGCCTGATAATATCGGCAGGGTTTTTATTTCCTGAATAAGATTAACACTTCTCACAACATAATTTTCTCACCACTTAAAGTACTGCTAAAGTATTACGAAATCTCCAAATGACACAAGGAACGTCAAATGAGTCTTCATGTTTTATTTCGCCACACTGATATCCCCGAGTTAACCCTCAGTGGCAGCAAACTCAGTGATGCCGGGTTTATTTCTGATTCACTCTTTCATATATCCCAGCACTCAGATGGGATAATTCTTTCTTTGCTTGCCCCCGAGACTGATCTTACTAATCTGATCCACCAAATTGAAAACAAGCCAGAACAGGGAATAGATAATATTCGTGAAAATGGAGAACTCTATCTTGCCGGCGACTGGCTAACTGACAGCCAATTGATAGAGCAACCCATTAATATTGAAATAACGTTCGGGAAAATAATTCTTAAACCTAAGCAATAATGTCAAACTTTTTGTCGCAACCTGCCAGATAACTCAACCGGAAAAATACGCCATTTTCTCCGGTTGAGTTCTTAGTTCTAAAAAAGCGAAAGTCTATTTCCCCCCCGCCAAATCCATAAAATTACCCGTTACATACGATGCATCATCAGATAGCAACCATGCAATCGCTGCTGCGACTTCTTCAGGCTGCCCGCCTCTTTTCATCGGCAGGGAATCTTTAATTCTGTCAACCCTGTTCGGTTCACCGCCATCAGCATGGATTTCGGTATAAATTAATCCGGGTCGAACGGTATTTACCCTTATTCCCTGTGCCGCAACTTCCAGAGATAACCCCGTGGTCAATGTATCTACAGCCCCTTTTGAAGCAGCATAATCGATATATTCATAGGGAGCCCCCAACCTTGCCGCTGCTGATGAAACATTAACAATCGCCCCACCCTGCCCCCCATGCCGGAAAGCCATTCTTTTGACAGCCTCTCTGGCACACAGAAAATATCCCGTGATATTGGTAGCAAACATCTCATTCAAACGCTCAGCAGTTAGCTGCTCAATGGTAGTCTGAGCCTTTAAAATGCCCGCATTATTCACCAGCCCGGTAATATACCCCAGTTCCTTTTCCGCCTTCTGAAACAGAGCCATAACCTGTTGTTCATCGGTTACATCCATCTGAACAGCCAGTGCCGATTGCCCCAGGCTTTGGATCATGTCCACAACTTCCTGTGCGCGTTCTCTACGAGAACGATAACTAATGCAAACATGATGCCCTTTCTTTGCCAGATCAAGCGCTGTTGCTTTACCAATACCACGGGAACCACCCGTAATAATAGTGACTTTCTGCATAGGGCTATCTTCCTCATTATTTATGTTGAGTTTATTAATGCTTAATGACAAAAAGATCTTTCGTGGCTGTAAATCCGGATATATTGGCATAATACCCCCCAATATAAGGTTTTACTAATACCGCAGTCACAGCGTAATAAACTGGTGCAATAGGAGCATCTTTTATCAAAATATCAACAGACCTCTGAAAGTCAGCCTGATTATTGGTTTCTCCCGCTTTTTCCACCGAATTATCAAACTCTTTATTTGAATAAAATGAAGTATTATTACTCTGGTTAGTACTGAATATATTTAAAAAGGATACAGGATTATTATAATCTCCAACCCATCCTCCCCTGACAACATCAAACTTACCCTGATGTTCATTATCCAGCATGACTTTCCATTCTTCGGCTTGTAATTTAGCAATAACACCAAGATTCTTTTTCCACATAGAAGCAGCAGCAATTGCAATTTTTTTATGTTGCTCTGAGGTATTATAAACTAGGTTAAATTTAAGCGGATTATTCTTATTAAAACCTGCTTCAGCTAATAATTCCCGTGCTTTTTTATTTCGTTGTTCCTGTGTCCACGCAGCATACTCCGGTAAGTTAAATTTAAACCCGCCAATCCCCGGTGGCAATATGGTATAAGCAGGTAACTGGCCCTGAGCAACAACCCGATTAGCAATAATATCCCGATCCAAAGATAAATTTAACGCCTGTCTGACTCTGGCATCATTAAACGGATATTTTTTATTATTAAAATCATAATAATATGTACTCAGAAGCGATGTAATATGAATCTGTCCTCCTATTGTTCGTTTTAATGAAGCAAAGTCTTCTAACGGGATAGTAAATGTTATATCAATCCCTCCGGCTAAATAACGGTTTAATTCTGATTTATTTGACGAGATGGGTAGATACGTGACTTTATTAATTACTGTATTTTTATCATCCCAATAATAGTGATTTCTGACTCCAACAACCTTTTCATTAACATGCCATTCAGATAGCTTAAATGGCCCACTAGAGACAAAATATTCAGGTTTTACCCATTTATCACCATATTTTATCACTACTTTTTCACTAATCGGGTACAGAATCGGAAAGGCTAACATTTGTAGAAAATAACCAACCGGTTTCTCCAATTTAACCTCAACCGTCCCATCGTCCAGCGCTTTGACACCCAATTCTTCCGCTTTCTTCTGGCCATTAAGAATAGCTTGCGCATTGACAACAAAAGCATCAGCAAGATAGCTACCATAAGGAGAAACTGTAGCTGGCTCAACCAATCGCCGCCAGCTGAAAACAACATCATGGGCGGTTATAGGTGTGCCATCAGACCATTTGATACCTTTTCTTAAATGAAACACCCACGTTTTATTATCTTTTGTTTCCCAGCTTTCAGCCAATCTGGGTTCAATTTTATTGTTTTTATCCGTTCCGACTAATCCTTCAAAAAAATCATTGATAATATTCAGTGAAACATTATCTTCGGCTTTATCAACATCAAGTGATGCAGGTTCTGCACCATTATTACGAATAACCTCCTGTTTTTCATTCAGTTGTATACCGGGTGGAATAACGGCGGCATAGGATGAAGTAACACTAAAAAATATCATAGTCATAGAATAAACTAATATTTCCATTTCTCTATTAATTATTTTATTTAACATGTCATTTTCCTCTATTGCTGTAATATAATTTTTATTATTAATTAGAAATATTGGCGTGTGTTTTAAATAAGGCGTACACATCTATTATTTAATAATAGCACTTAATGAAAATAACAATTTAAAAAATCCAATTAATGATTTCGATGATGAATAGCACAGTAAAAAAAGCCGCAACTGAGACAGATGCAGCTTGAATTCTGATAAGGATAATTTTCTTATACTTTAATGTTCTATAATATAGAGATCTTTAGTAAAGTATTCCCCCCTTGAGTTGATATCAAAACCACCAACATAAGGTTTAACCATATTATGATTAACGTAATAATAAATAGGGATAGAAGGTAAGTCCTTTGTTAATATATCCGATGCCTGCTGATAATAATCTTTAGAGTTAGTCTCACCTGCTTTTTTCACCAAATTATCAAAGATACTATTTTCATACAGAGATGTATTTTTTACTTGATTAGATAAAAATAAAGCTAAAAATGTCATCGGGCTATCATAATCAGCAACCCATGCCCTGCGGATAACATCGAACTTCCCTTGATGCATGTTATCCAACATAACCTTCCATTCTTGGTTTTCCAAAACAGCATTTACACCAAGATTTTTTTTCCACATTGAGGAGACAGCAATAGCAATTTTTTTATGTCCTTCCTGCGTATTATAGAGCAAGTTGAATTTAAGTGGATTGTCTTTATTAAATCCAGCTTCATTTAATAATTTCTTGGCTTTGGCAACGCGCTTCTCCTGAGTCCAGGAAGCATATTCAGGCTGGTCAAAATTAAATTTTCCAATATTAGGAGTAAGCATTGTATAAGCTGGCAACTGCCCTTGCCCTAATATTTTATCAACAATAACATCGCGATCTATGGCTAAACTCAGTGCTTGTCTTACTCTGATATCATTAAAAGGTATTTTTTTATTATTAAAATCATAGAAATATACGGTTGCTTTGGGAGAAATATGTACCTCGTTAGGAAGTGATTTCTTTAATGATGGATAAGAGTCTGCCGGAATAGTAAAGGTAATATCAATTTCTCCCGCCAAATAGCGGTTCAAATCTGCTTTCTCTGAGGACAGAGGAAGGTACGTCACTTTATTAATAACTGTATTTTTATTATCCCAGTATTGGGTATTTCTGACGCCAACTAATTTCTCATTTACAACCCATTCAGAGAGTTTATATGCCCCACTCCCAACAAAAGCTTCCGGTCTAGTCCACTTATCGCCATGTTTTTTTACTGCCCTCTCACTAATAGGAAACATAACCGGATGAATTAACATCTGCAGGAAATCCCCGATAGGTTTCTCTAATTTGACTTCCAGAGTAAAATCATCCAAAGCCTTTACGCCAAGTTCTTCTGCTTTTTTCTTTCCTATCAACACTGCATTTGCATTCACAATAAAAGCATTTTCAAGATAACTGCCATAAGGTGAAACAATATCAGGGTCAATCAAACGTCGCCAACTGAATACCACATCATGAGCGGTAATAGGAGAACCATCTGACCATTTAATATCTTTTTTCAAATGAAAAACCCATGTTTTATTATCACTAGTTTCCCAACGCTCAGCTAATCTTGGTTCAATATTACCCTGTTTATTAATATGAATAAGTCCGTCAAAGAAATCACTGATAATATTAAACTCAACATCACTTGAAACTTTATGGATATCCAGTGAGGCCGGTTCTGAACCATTATTACGTACAATTTCCTGCTTCGAGGCCAGTTTTGTTCCTTCCGGCACAACAGCGGCGTAAGATAATGAAACATTTCCAAATATTGCTGCAATAACACAAGAGAGTATGCTGATTTTTTTCTTTACTGCTAAATTAGTCATCATTTTTTGTATAGCCATAATAAAGCTCTCCATAATTATATTATCACTTAAACATTCATCATTATATTTCTCTATAAAAAACTTGACTTACCTGCCATCTAAAAAAACACTTCAATACTTGTTATTACGTTACATATTTGGCATATCTTCTAACGCCAATATCAAAAAACACTTTCGCTAAAATAATTAAAATTAATGTAATGGCTGACTGAATAAAAAACCATTTCACACTCATTATTCCATTGGCAACTGAAGCCGGAACACCAGTTATAAATAAACAGGGAAGCACAAACATCAGAATAATACGTATCAAGCCGTGAAAAGACTGCTCAGGCCTGACTAACACCTTAAAACAAGGGTTAGAATATTTAATACTCACTAAAGCAGACGTCCAGAATATGCTTGTTCTTATAATCCATGTGATCGCTGTCAGAACTAAAACCCCCTCAAAGACCATGATTAAATGTAAAAACATGTACAAAATATCAGTATTTAAATAAATATGAACAGCAAAAAACAAGATTAAAGATAAAAATGACAATAAAAAGTGTTCAAATGCAATGCCTGTTGCAACATAAAGAAATTGAGTATTTATCGGCAATATCAAATGTGGATCTAACCTCAATGATTTAACTTTATTTGTCAGTAAAAAACTTCCTCTTCCGAATAAAAAAAGATAAAAGTTATCTACCAGACATACAGTAGTAAAAAAGATAAGAACGAAGTCATTAGACAAAATATAATTAGAAGACTTTGAGCCTAAAATGGCATACCAGAAAAAACCCTGCGCCACATAGAAATTAAAATTAATAAAAGCCGCCATCCAAAAATTAAAAGGGCTTTTTTTAGCTTCTGATAAACTATTTTTAAACCCTATAAATATAATATTAAGCATTGCCATTATACCCTTGATTATATTTTATCATATAACGCCAGATGACACTGAAAGTTATCATCAGGAAGAACATTACCAATAAACCACTCAGTATAAAGTAAAGAGAGATTGAATTTGTTGCAATTTTAACAGGGACGTAAGTAATGTATTGAAAAGGAATATAATTAAAAAACATTTTTATGGTGTCATTAAATACATCTAATGGTATTACGGCACCTGATAATGCCCATGATAACGTATCCTTTACCATAATAAAGGAGTAAGCCCCTCTGAACTTAAAAGCCATACAAGATAATATCATTGTTAAATATAAATTTATAAATAAGCCTATACATAATGCAACCAATAACCATAAAAGGTTTGGCAAATTACCCTGATACCAGATGATAAAAATAACTAATGGAGACATAACAAACATTCTGGCTAACATCTGCCCAAAAGCATACTCAGAATAATACAGCAATATTGACTTTGGCATGATGATTAATCTATCAACACTACCATCTTCAATATTGAATGCTAACCTCTCCGGAAATCCTGAAATACTTGTTAACTGAAAAATCATCACTGACCATAATATATAAGTGATTATCTCATTACGTGTGTAATGAGCAAAATCACTTGAACTTGTCATTGTACTCCAAAAAGATAATTCAACAGCATACAGTGTTATTATAAGAAAGTAGTAGCCTAATATAATATTCTTAGCTCTGATAGTTTCTATAAAAGAGAATTTAGCAATCACAAGAATAACCTCTCTAAATATATCGCATTCTTTTCCTTGGAATCACACTCATTCAGGTTTACTCTTGATACTTCACCCTCTTTCAGAAAGATAATATCCTTACAAATATCAGCTATATCTATCATATTATGTGAAGTAATAAGTATTTTACTCTCATTATTATCAGCATAATCTTTTAAAATATTACGTAATAAAATCTGTGATTCGATATCAAGGCCAATTGTTGGCTCATCCAAAATAAGAAGTTTTGGCTTATTCAACATATGTATTAATAAATTAGACTTGACAGACTGGCCTAAAGAACACGTTTTTGCTGGTTTCCTTGCAATATTTCTAAGGTTCATCATCTCTATCATGCTCTCAACATGATCTTTATCATAAATACGTTTATATATTTTTGAAAAAAGTTCTATATTCTCATAAAGAGATAACTCCTCCCAGAGCATTGACCTATTTCCAAAAAGGACACCAAGGTTAGATAAAAGCTTTGCAGGACGCCCATGTGGAGAAGTGCCAAACACGGTAATATCACCAGAGTTTGGTGTTAAAATTCCCGTAATTAACTTTATTAATGTTGTTTTACCTGCTCCATTTTTCCCCAACAATCCAATAATTTTCTCATCATTAAATATTTCAATACTTAGGCTTTCAAATAATTTCACCTCAGTTTCATTTGATTTAAATAAATTCTTAAAAAATCCATTCTGGATTTCCCTGTTTCGATAGCTAAAATATAAATTATTTATTTTTATCATATCAATTTACTAATTGTAGTCAGAAATATACATGCCCACTAAATACGTGTGCTCTCTACCCTTCATAACTCAGTAAAAACTTATAAAAATTTCAGCCCTGCTGGTTGTTTTATAATTCTTGCTAACATCTGATGTCAATGTTTATTTCTTATTGCTATCTGGCCTCATTACATACGTGTGATACTATTCATTACAATATTTTATCGTGACCATTATCACCATAATCACCTGATTTAATAAAGTATTTATTTTATTGATTGAGAGGGAAATAATTCTCCATTGAATAATAATCAACAACATTAATTCATGATAAAAAATAAAATATGACCTTGCAATGAACAAATAAAAATAAATAACACATCTAAAATACAACAAAACAAATCTAAAAAAACATAATATCTGGTATCATACATATAAATTAATGTTAAAATTCAAAACAAAGTTATAATTAAATTCAAAAATAATAATTTCATATAGAGATTATTTTATTAACAAAATTACAACATTAGTTTTCAAAAACACAACACACATCACAATTATCATGTAGTATTAGCTCATATCTCCGTGATCAGAGATATGAGCAATCATTTTATTAGATCCGTATTTAGTGTTTAATCACATACATATCTTTTGTCAGATAATAGCCTCGTGGATCAACATAAACACCACCAAGATAAGGTTTAATCATTTTATGATTTACAGCCGAATAAATAGGGATAATTGGGGTATCCTCAGTAATAATATTTAGTGCCTTTTGATAACCCGATTTATCATTTGTTTTCCCTGATTCCATAACTAATTGATCAAATTGTTTATTTGAATAATATGATGAATTTTGTGTGTGGTCTGTAGTGAATATATTGAAATATGTCATCGGGCTATCATAGTCTGCAATCCAGCCATATCTGACAAGATCATATTTACCCTGATATTTATTATCGAGCACTACTTTCCATTCTTGATTTTGTAGGGTTGCCTCAATGCCCAGATTTTTTTTCCACATTGAGCTGAGGGCAATAGCCACTTTCTTATGAGCTTCAAGCGTGTTATACAACAGAGTAAATTTAAGTGGATTGTTCTGGTTAAATCCGGCTTCCTTTAATAATGCTCTGGCTTTTTCAACCCGCTGTTCCTGCGTCCAATCAGCAAAATCCGGTTGTTTAAAATCAAAACCGCCAATACCGGGAGGTAGGAAAGTATAAATAGGCTTTTGCCCCTGCCCTAACACTTTATCAGCGATAACATCTCTGTCTATTGCCAGATTTAATGCCTGCCTGACCCGAATATCAGTAAACGGTGCTTTTCCGTTATTAATTTCATAATAATAGGCTCCCAGTCTGGGAGAAACATGCACTTGTTCCGGATATTTTTGCTTTAATGATGCAAACGAATCCTGGGGAATTGTCAGAGTAATATCAATTTCACCTGCCAAATAACGGTTCAAATCAGATTTAGCTGATTCTAAAGCAAGATAAGTGACTTTATTAATAACAACATTTTTATTATCCCAATAATAGGGGTTTCTAATACCCACTATTTTTTCATTAACTATCCACTCAGATAATCTAAATGCGCCGCTACTAACAAAGTGTTCAGGCTGTATCCATTTATCACCATATTTTCTGACCACTTTTTCGCTGACAGGAACCATGACAGGGTGAGCCAGTCTCTGTATAAAATCCCCGATAGGTTTATCTAACTTCACTTCGAACGTATAATTATCCAATGCTTTTATGCCTAATTCATTGGCACTCTTTGTGCCTTTAAGCACATCTTTAGCATTCATTACCGCAGCATCAATAAGATAGTTTCCATAAGGTGAGCCGACTGCCGGATCAAGTAAACGCTGCCAGCTAAAAACCACATCATGGGCAGTGATAGAAGAACCATCAGACCATCTAGCATCCTGTCTTAAACGAAAGACCCAGTTTTGATTATCCTGAGTTTCCCAGCTAGTTGCTAATAAGGGAGCAATATTACCTTGTTTGTCGGTATACACCAGATTATCGAAAAAATCATAGATAATATTAAAATCGGTATCACTTTCAACTTTATGTACATCCAATGAAACGGGTTCACCACCATTATTACGTACCACTTCCTGCTTTTCCGCTAATTGTGTTCCGGGGGGAATAATGGCTGCATGGGATACAGTGACTACACCGGCCAATATTATTGCAGACAGACAGGATAATTGTTTTATGGCTCTATTTTTAATATTTTTTATTTTCATTGTTTTAATCCTGCAAATGGGATGAGAGCCTATTAAGACCCTCTATCTATTTATTAATGTTTTATGACATAAAGATCTTTCGTTGAAATATATTCCATGGGAGTAGGATGAAAACCACCAATATAAGGTTTTACCATCTTATTACTCACGTAGTAATAAATAGGAATAACAGGTGTGTCATTGGTTATGATATCCATTGCATTTTGATAATGTTTTATGTCGTTAGTTTCCCCTGATTTAAGAACCATTTGATCAAAATTACTATTTTCATAGAGCTGGATATTATTACTATTGCCTGTTACGAAAATATCCAGAAATGACATCGGGCTATTATAATCTGCTATCCATGCATACCTGACTATATCAAATTTACCCTGATGCATATTATCCAGCATGACTTTCCATTCCTGATTTTGCAATACAGCATTCACATCAAGATTTTTTTTCCACATTGAACTGACTGCTATAGCTATTTTTTTATGAGTTTCTCTTGTGTTATAAAGCAAATCAATTTTTAGTGGATTATTTTTATTGAATCCGGCTTCATTTAATAATTCTCTGGCTTTTTTAATCCGCTGTTCTTGTGTCCACCCTGCATATTCAGGCGGAGTTAAATTTACCCCACCAATATTAGGTGGAAGGACATTATAAGCCGGTAATTGCCCCTGCCCCAAAACCTTATCGGCAATAACATCTCTGTCAATGGCTAAACTTAATGCTAACCTGACCCTAACATCATTGAATGGCGGTTTCTTGTTATTAAAAGCATAATAATAAGTGGATAGCATAGGCGTAATATGCATCTGATCGGGAATTTCTTTTTTTAATGATGCAAAGGCATCTAATGCGATTGTTTTAGTTATATCAATTTCACCCGCCAGATAACGGTTCAGATCGGCTTTTTCAGATACGATGGTGACATAAGTCACTTTATTAATGACTGTGTTTTTATCATCCCAATATTGAGGATTTCTGACCCCAACGACCTTCTCATTCACTGTCCACTCAGACAGTTTAAAAGCACCACTACCAACGAATGTTTCAGGCTGCGTCCACCTATCACCATATTTATTGACTGTTTTTTCACTGATAGGAACCATAACCGGATGAGTTAACATTTGTAAGAAATACGCGACTGGCTTATCCAATTTCACTTCCAATGTAGAATCATCCAGCGCTTTTACCCCAAGCTCTTCGCCTTTTTTCTTACCCAGTAATACATCATTCGCATTTGTCACATGAGCGGTTGCAAGATAACTACCATAAGGCGAACCCATTGTCGGCTCAAGTAAACGCCGCCAGCTGAATACGACATCATGAGCGGTAATTGGTGTACCATCTGACCATTTAATACCTTTTCTTAAATGGAAAACCCATGTCTGGTTATCCTTGGTTTCCCAACGCTCTGCCAGTCTGGGTTCGATATTACCTTTCTTGTCGGTGTAAACCAGACCATCAAACAAATCATGAATGATATCTAACTCAGTATTACTTTCTACTTTATGTACATCTAATGAAGCAGGAAATGAGCCATTATTACGCACGATTTCCTGTTTTTCTGCCAACTCTGTGCCGGGTGGCACAACAGCCGCCTGAGCAGAAAAACTAATACTGCCTAATGCAATGGCTATTGAACAGGTTAATACTTTCGATGTTGTGTTTTTTATCATTCCAGCAATTATTTTCTGCATCGTTTGTTTACCCCTATTATTATATTTTTACTTTCTTTACGTTAACGATTTTAATTAGATCTTTAATTTAGAAATAGCCTGTCATAAGCAGGCTATCTCCATTTAAAATCAATGTTTAATAATATAAAGATCTTTTGTCATAATATGTCCCAATGGACTGATAAACAGGCCACCGACATAGGGCTTAACTAGCTTAACACGAACATAATAATAAACTGGGATGGCTGGTGAATCATGAGTAAGAATATCAAGTGCTTTTTGATAAATCGCTTGATCATTAGATTCATCTGCCTTTAGTACTAACTCATCAAATTTCGGATTATTGTATTTCGTTATATTATTTGTATTTCCTGTCATGAATATTTCCAGAAAGGTAAATGGACTATTATAATCTGCCTGCCAGCCATACCTGCCAACTTCAAAGTTTCCCTGATACAACGATTCAGTCTGTGATTTCGTTTCCTGATTTTCCAAAATAGCATCAACTCCGAGGTTCTTTTTCCACATCGAACTGGCAGCAATAGCAATTCTCTTATGACCATCAGAGGTATTATATAAAAGTTTAAATTTCAGTGGATTAACTTCATTAAAACCCGCTTCATTTAATAACGCTTTGGCTTTTTCAACGCGTTGTTCCTGAGTCCAAGAAGCATAATCAGGTTGTTTTAAATCCATTCCTCCACTACCCTCAGACACAACATAGTAAGCGGGCCTTTGTCCTTGTCCTAATACCTTTCCAGCAATTACATCCCTATCTAGGGCTAAGGTCAATGCCTGCCTGACCCGCACATCATTAAATGGCGGCTTTTGCGTATTGAAAAGATAATAATAAACACTCATTATCGGTTTAATATGGAATTGATCACCCAATTCTTTTTGTAATTTAGAAAAGAAATCTGCTGGTCCACCATTTGATATATCAATTTCCCCTGCCATATAACGATTAAGATCCGCCTTATGATCAGATATTGGCAAGTAAGTGACTTTGTTAATTATAGTATTTTTATTATCCCAATAATGAGGGTTTCTGACACCAACAATTTTCTCATTCACAACCCACTCAGAAAGTGTAAAAGGCCCGTTACTGACAAAGAATTGTGGTTGTGTCCATTTGTTACCATATTTTGTAACAACCTTTTCATTAAGTGGAGACATAACCGCATGTGCCAACATTTGCAAAAGGCCTGCTTTTGGCTTTTCCAGTGTGACTTCTAAGGTTGTATCATTCAGAGCCTTAATGCCAAGCTCTTCCGGTTTTTTCTTACCGGATAATACAGCCTGTGCATTGATAACATTAGCCTGAACCAGATAACTACCATAAGGAGAAACAGTATCCGGTGTCACCAACCGCCGCCAAGTGAACACCACATCATGGGCAGTTACCGGCGAACCATCTGACCACTTAGCCTCTTTTCTTAAATAAAAAAACCACGTTTTATTATCTTTAGTTTCCCAACGTTCGGCTAAAGCCGGGATAATTTTCTCTTCTTTGTCGGTATCCACTAAACGTTCAAAAAGATCCACTAAAATATCAAATTCACTACTCCCATCAGATTTATGTGGATCCAAAGAAGCGGGTTCGGAAAAATTATTGCGGGTGATTTCTTGCTTTTCGGCTAATTGGGTTCCGGCAGGGACTACAGCAGCGTAAGAATATGTGGCACTTCCCAGTATAAGACTTATAGAACAGGTTAATACTCTGGCAATTTTATTTTTTATTAGCCTCGCCATCATTTTTTGCATATTAGCGCTCTCCATAACTGTTTTTATTATTTATTCAATATCTCATTTATTATTACTACCTTAATTATTATTACGTTATAAATATTACGATTATAAGTAATATATTCACTTAATTTGAAAAGATTAAAAATATAAGTGCAATGCATAACAATTAGCATTGCACTTATTATTTAAAACAGCCGAAAGATTACAGTACCTGTTTGCTGGTGATTTTATCTACAGTAATTTTTTGTATTTATAATCACCATCACATTATTGGCTACTTATATCCGTGATCCTGTCTTTTTTCGGGTAAGCAATCGGTGATTTCTCGGCAAAATATTTCACCACCGCGTCCACATCAGGAACACTGTATACCGGATCGGTGCCTTCTTTAAATACGGAGAAATTACTGCCTCCGGTTGCCAGATATTCGTTAGCCGCTACACGGTATTTGGCTTTCATATCAACTGGCTTGCCATTAATCTTCATAGAGCTGGCGATCACACGCTGGCCTGCCGGTTTTGAACTATCCCACGAATATTCAAGGGTATAGGATACCGCCATCACACTTGGGCGCGTGCGATCCCACTGTTGTTCCAACGCACGCTTGATCTGTTCACCGGTCAGCGTCTTAGTCACCATCACATTAGAGAAAGGCTGCACGGTGTAAATCGCGTTATAAGTGACATCCCCTGCATCCATTGGCGCACGGATACCGCCATTATTTACAAAAGCAATCACGGCACCGCCACTCTCTTTTGCCGTAGTGGCATACAGGTGTGCATCTGCGATCACTTTACCCAACGCAGATTCACCACCGGATGTCGGTTTCTTATTCAGATCACTTTCCAGTTTCCCGATCACGCGATTTGCCAGAGGCGTCGCTATTTTTTCGTAAGAAGATAATAGTTCCGTCACTTTCGGGTCTTTGCCATATTTATAGTTATCAACCCAAATATTTTTCGCTTTGAAATCGACAACGTCTCTGGTGGTTTTATCCAGTTTCAGATCCAGCTTAGTGATCAAGGCACCATTAGCCTGAGCAGAAGTGACCGATTTACCATTAATCACGCAGTTATAAGCCTGATGAGTATGGCCGCTGATCACGAAATCCACTTCTTGATCCAACTGATTGACGATATCGATGATTTTTCCGGTTATACCATTGCAGGCATTAACATCAACACCACCAGCGTCACGTCTTTGCATTGCACCTTCGTGGATCAATACCCCAATGGCTTTTACACCCTTTTTCTGCAATTCTGGCACCAGCGCATTGATGGTTTTAACTTCATTGGAAAAGCTCAGACCTGCCGTTCCCTGAGGCGTTACAATTGCCGGTGTGCCTTCCAGTGTCAGGCCAATAAAGGCCACAGGAATCCCTTCAAATTCTTTAATGACATATTCCGGGAATAAGGTTTTACCTGTTTCATCAACTGTGACGTTAGCCGACAGATACTGAAACCCAGCGCCTTTAAATGGTGCTGGCCCCTGACAACCTGTTACCGGATGACAGCCACCATTCTGTTTACGCAACAGCTCAGTTTTACCTTTATCAAATTCGTGATTCCCCACCGAAGTGGCTTCCAGACCAGCAAGGGTCAGAGCTTCAATACTGGGTTCATCGTGGAACATTGAGGAGAGCAACGGACTGGCACCAATTAAATCACCTGCGGCAACCACGATATTATTCGGGTTATCCTGTTTCAGCTCTTTAATCAGCGTTGCCATATGTTCAATACCGCCGGACTGATTTTTAGGTGCCTTCAACGCGCCATGAAAATCATTCAGACCCAGAACTCGTACATCCACGATATTTGATGATTCATTAGCTGGCTTGGTTGCACACCCTGCCAGCAATGCTGCGCCAATCACAATCGGAAGTAATTTATATTTATAATTCATCTCATTATCTCTTTAAATCAGCTATCAAAATGTAATCGTCATCCTTCAGATTGCAGCTCTTGGGCTGCAATCTGAAATTTATAGGAAGTACAATTAAGCGTTATTTTTTATCGGTCAGATCAATTTGATAAATGGCAAACCCAACATCATCATTTTTCAAGTATTTCACCGGATATTGGGCATGTTCTTTAATAAATTTCGCTGCTTTTTCTGATGGAGATGTTTCAAAACGGATATCCAGTTGCTTATCTGTTTTGATTGGCAGGAATGACCAGTTATTTTCTGCCTGTGTCGATACCACACCCTGCTCTTTGGTTGTTCTGGAAATATAAGCTGCCAGAACGGAGCGGTTTTCATCCGGTGAAGCAAATGCGATATGAGCTTCTCCGGTTCCGGCAAATTTACCGCCGTAACCACGGTAGTTATTGGTGGCAATCAGGAAGGTGGCTTTTGGATCGATAGGTTTACCCTGATAAGTAACATCCTTGATACGGTTCGCATCTTTATTGATCAGCTGGCAATCCGTATCGTATTTCGCGGGTTGAGTCAGCTCTACCTTATAATTGACGCCACTAATAGTATCGAAATTATAAGTACGGAAACCATCCCAGTTCAGTAATTCCTGTGGCTGAGTCGAGTTCGGATCGATTTGGTTATACATACCCACTGAGCATTCCAGCCATTCAGTAACATCAGCACCACTCGCTTTGACTACAACTAACGTGTTCGGGTAGAGATACAAGTCTGCGGCATTACGGAATGTCAGATCGCCTTTTTCTACTTCAACGAAATCAGCAGGAGCATTTTTACGTCCACCCGCTTTGAATGGTGCAGCAGCCCCCAGAACCGGTAAATCAGCCAGATCAGGATCGCCTTTGATAAAGCGTTTGGTGTAATCAACCTGCGCATCATTGACGATCTGAACCGTCGGATCACTCTGGATCAGGGCAAGGTAACTGTACATATTGGCAGAGGCTTTACCGATGTGCTTACCGACAAAATCACGGGTTCCCTGATTAGCTTTATCGATAATAGCCGCCAGCTTGTCATCACGCTCAACCAGTGCTTTCTTATGGGCTTTATCGTAGATAGGACGCGCTTCTGCTTTGGCAGATTCCACTTTCCACTCACCACCGTCGTTATTGATAACCATATCAACAACGCCCAGATGATCTCCCCATTGGCCCGGCATTACAGCAGGAATACCATTAACTGTGCCGTCAGCAACATCGACACCTTTAATTCCGGCATATTCTTTATTTGGGAAAACGCCGTGAGAATGACCGAACATAATGGCATTAATGCCGGGAACTTCGCTCAGGTAGTAAACCGAGTTTTCCGCCATCGCTTTATAGGGTTCCTGCGAGAAGCCGGAGTGCGGAATGGCAATAATCAGATCTGCACCTGCTTTTTTCATTTCAGGTACGAATTTCTTCGCCGTTTCGGTGATATCGTTGACAACAACTTTGCCATCCAGATTCGCTTTATCCCAGATACTGATCTGTGGCGGCACAAAACCGATATAACCGATCTTAATCGTGTGCTCTTTACCTTCCCGATCTTTAACCGGAGTATCGACAATAATATAAGGGGTAAAGTAGTTTTTACCGGTTTTGGCATCCATAATATTGGCGTTGACATAAGGGAACTCAGCTCCCGCTATCGCCTGTTTCAGGTAATCCAGACCAAAGTTGAACTCATGGTTACCGAAGTTACCTACGGTATAACCCATGGTGTTCATAAGCTGGTGAGCCGGGTGAACTTCACCCTGTTTCAGCCCTTTCGCCGCCATATAATCTGCCATCGGGCTACCCTGAATCAGGTCACCGTTATCAACCAGAATGGCATTGGTCACTTCAGATTTGGCTGCTTTAATCAGGCTGGCAGTACGAACCAGACCAAACTGCTCGGTCGGTTTATCCTTAAAGTAATCGAAATCCATCAGGTTGCTATGAACATCTGATGTTTCCATAACCCGTAAATCAACGGTCGCTGCATTGACATTAAATGCCACCAACATTGCCAGTGCTGAAATTTTCAACCCATGCTTCAACATGTTATACCCCTTTGTAGAGAGGAGAACCGGTAAAAGTTCTCCCATAACATTTTTCTTAGAAAGAATTTATTCACTTAAAAAAACAAACGTGCGCCGGTTTCCAGAATGGTCTGTTTTTTATCTCTGTAAACCGGGTTGTCACTGCGGGCATCATCGTAAGCCGCTTCAACAAACAGACGTATGCTATTGTACTGAGAAACTGAAAAACGTTTATCTAAACCAACGGTGTAAGTCTGTTTTTTATAGTTGAATGTGTTGGAATCACCGTCACGCAGGTAATAACCGGCATACATGCCACTTTCAATTTTATCCCAGTGCCATTTCGCACCCAGACCATACAGATTTGCCTTCCAGTTTCCTTTGACGGAATTGGAACTGAGTTTATTATTTCTGCCTTCCTGATAAATCATGCCTGAATTGCGGGAACGTGCCTGACCGTAATCCACACCAACAGAGAATTGACGTCCGGGGAAGTAATATTCCATACCAAAAGCCAGTAAACTGTCTTGCGGAGAGACGTCAGAAACTTTACGCTCGCCACCCGCTATTTTTCGGTGTGCTTCTCCCGTTGCCGCGGAGTAACCAGCATCAAATTTCAGGCCAAACTTTGATTCATAGAAACCAACAACAGAATAGGCGTGGCGCAAATCACCATGCTGGCGATCTTTATCTGAACCGGATTTACCACTGTAAGTAGCAGCAAGCTTAAAACCTTCATAACTGTTGGTCTGAATAAAAATTGTTTGCGGTAGGCGGGTCACGAAATTGTTTTTACCCACCCCGTCATTACTGTAGCCTGTTGCACGGCTGAGAACATCACTGAAATAAAATACGCCTGTGTTGCCATAGCCGTAGCTGGATTTTTTTACCCAATCAATAGGAATATAAGTCCGGCCTAATTGAATCTGGCCATAATCACGATGGGATGCGCCGATATAACCAAGGCGATTGTACATTTCAAAACTGGTTTTAGAATTATCGCTATTTGATCTTTGAGTATCTGAACCCCATTCCATTTTACCAAATACGCGAATATCTCTGGTTAATTGATGACTACCACCAATACCAATGCGGCTGCCATCATCGCGAATATTGATATCACGATCCTGACTGGTGGTTTTTGCCTTCAGACGAAACTGCCCAATCAAATCGACTTTAGTTCCCTTGTCATTGTAAACCGTAACGGCACCAGCGCTGCCAGAAATAACCAATAATCCAATTAATGCAGCCAATGGCTTCATGCTTTTCATAATAAGACACCCACAAAGATTAATTTTTAGGTAATACGTCCCGCTATCACGAACTGTGCGCAATATATTCAGGGCAATAAAAACCCGTCACTATTTTCGTGAAAATAAAAGACGCGTTTAAAAAATGACAGAACCAGTATTATTGATTATTATTTCTAATGAAATTTCCTCGTTAGAATATTTATAACATGCCATATTGAACCAGCAATAAGATTAAAAAATGAAAGTGAAAAATAAAAAAACAGGAGAATTAAATCTCCAATATCATGTTGTGCTACATTGATGTATTACGTTCGTGTGCTGTATTCATCCCATTACACGTATTTATAATAACTAAAGAAAACAATGTTTTTCGTGAAGAGGTGCACACTAATTAAAATAGGCTAGAAAAAATTTACACTAATGTGTGAAATGAATCATAAAAAAACCTTTTATCGTTTAAATATCATCATCACAGACTATTTTTGCTGCAGCACAAAAAATATATTCTTTATATTAATTTTTATTATTCACAATTTAATAAATCGATTTTTTTATAATCTATAAAAACTCATTAAATTAAAGTCAATGAATATATTTAATCAACATCAGGCGAAATATATTCCTATTATTATAAAAAACATATGATTAATAATACGCATTGATTGCACTTTTATTTTTGTTATTACCCGTAACATAGAAATACAACTCATGCATTAAATTGAAAATTTAACTTAAGTCAGGTTAAGGTAAAATTTATTTTTCAAGACGCAGGCAGCCAAAGACAAAAAAGAAATGTCTTATACATTATGTTTATTCATCGGTCTAAATGGTATGCCCTTCATCTTTCAGAAAAAATAAAGGGCAATATGCAGTTACTTATGAGAATGAGGCCATAGCCACGCAGCTCCGCGCACTCCACTGGAATCACCATGCAGCGCTTTTTTGATAGGTGTTGCACACTCGCCACCAAACACCCACTCGCTGACTAAGCCGGGCAGAGTCTGATAAAGACGATCAACGTTACTCATACCACCGCCCAAGACAATAACATCGGGATCAAGTAAGTTAACGACCTGTGCCAGTGCCCTCGCCAGACGTCTTTCATAACGCTGGATAGCCAGTTCTGCGATTTTATCCCCTTGTGCCACGGCCTCCATGATTTCATGGCCTTTTTTATGTATACCACTGGCGCGGAAATAATCTCTCATAAAGCCGGTTCCCGATACAAACATCTCAGTACAACCGGGTTTACCACAGAAACAGCGCACCTCTTCCTGATATGCACGGTCTTCATCGTTCATCCACGGCAATGGGTTATGACCCCACTCTCCAGCCAGACCATTGCCACCTGCATGAACTCTGCCATCAAATGCCAGACCCGAGCCACAACCCGTCCCGACAATAACCGCAAATACCATTTGCTTACCTGCCGCCGCCCCATCAGTCGCTTCTGATACAGCCAGACAGTTCGCATCATTGGCAACCCGGACTTCACGACCCAACAGGGCAGAAATATCTCTGTCCAGTACCTGATCATTCAGCCAGACAGAATTGGCATTTTTAACTTTTCCGGTAAAAGGTGAAATTGCACCCGGAATACCAATACCAATTGTTCCTCTCTGGCCAGTTGCCTGTTCTGCGTCTGCTATCAAACCAGCAATCGCAGCCAAAGTCTGCGGGTAGTCATTGCGGGGAGTATCTACCCGCTTACGAAACAGCTCTTGTCCCTGATCGCCCAATGCGATCACTTCAATCTTGGTTCCACCAAGATCAATACCTATACGCATAGCTTACCTTTTTCTCTGTGGTTAACCGTTAGCTGAATTTTTCAGCCTAACTGGATCGTGTTGTTACAGGATCATTGCCTGAGCAGCATTAACAATCAAGAACTATAACGTCACTTTGTTTTAGGAATTGGACGTTTGTTTTCAGAATTGTGCATAACCAACAAAAAGAAAACCTACAAAACGACGAGTATGAATTTCTAGGGCTTCACCACATGATTCGTTATCATGCACAGCTACGCTTTTCAAATAACGTTTATATGACGTTCGTCACAATGCATAAATATGGGGTAACCGCATGTTATGGTTCAAAAATTTAATGATTTACCGTTTAAACCGAGAAATATCGCTTTCTGCGGATGAACTGGAAAAACAATTAAGCCCATTGGCATTCACCCCATGTGGCAGTCAGGATATGATGAAAACAGGCTGGGTTCCGCCAATGGGTGCTCATGGTGAAGCACTAACGCATGCAGCAGGTAATCAGATCCTGATCTGTGCACGCAAAGAAGAAAAAATGTTGCCTTCTCCGGTCATTAAACAGGAACTTCAGGCCAAAATTGCCCGTCTGGAAGGAGAGCAACACCGGAAATTAAAAAAAACCGAGAAAGACTCACTGAAAGATGAAGTGATTCATACTTTATTACCAAGGGCATTCAGCCGTTTCAGCCAGACTTATATCTGGATAGATACTGTTAACCATCTGATTATTGTCGACTCCGCCAGTGCCAAACGCGCTGAAGATAATCTGGCATTACTCAGAAAAACGCTGGGTTCATTGCCTGTCGTTCCTCTGACGTTTGCTGATCCGATTGAGTTAACATTAACTGAATGGGTTCGTTCAGGAGACCTGCCTGCGGGTTATGCTCTGATGGATGAAGCAGAATTGAAAGCCATTCTGGAAGAAGGCGGAGTTATCCGTTGTAAAAAACAGGAGTTGGTATCTGACGAAATAGCAACGCACATTGAATCCGGGAAATATGTCACCAAACTGGCGCTGGACTGGGAAGAGCGGATTCAGTTCATGCTGTCAGATGATGGCTCTTACAAGCGTATAAAGTTCAGCGAAACATTACGTGACCAGAATGACGATATTGATCGTGAAGATATCGCCCAGCGATTTGATGCCGATTTTACGCTGATGACGGGTGAGTTAAGTGCACTGATAAAAAATACGATTGATGCTCTGGGTGGTGAAGCAGAAAGATAATATACACTTCGTCTTTCAAGCTGCCTCTTTGTTGGCCACACTCGCTCACCCCAGTCGCATAGTTATCTATGCTCAGGGGATTTGCTCCTTTGCCGCCGCGATGCATCTTAAAATCCATTGTGTATAGACGGATCTAACTGATTAAAGTCTAATTAATATTGGGTAGAGCCTCAATGACAGCACCATTGAGGCTCATTACTTCAGCTATTATCAGAAACGATATACTAGGCCAACACCCATTACGTTATCAGTATTAAGCTTAGTTGCTTTTGTGAAAGCATTATCTTTCAGAAGATTAATCTGATATTCAGCATAGGTACCCAGATTTTTGTTGAAATTATAAGATGCACCGACAGAAATATACTTCACCAAATCTTCAGAATTTTTGTTTGTTAACAAATTATTCTCACCCAGATCCTTACCTAAATCCTTACCTTTGGAGTAAACATAAGCAATCCCCGGGCGCAGACCAAAATCAAATTGATACTGAGCGGTTAACTCAATGTTTTCAGTTTTGTTTGCGAACATCACGCGGTTATCCACTGAGCTGCCGAATCGGGTCAGGTTACGAGCTTCTCCATACATAGCGGCCAGATAAACGTTATTTTTATCGTATTTTGCTGATACCAGCCAGGCTTCTGCTTTGTTCCCTTTTGCCAGCACCTTAGCTGATGCAGTACCGTTTTTCTGATCTGTAGTACGGTTAGAATTGCCATAAGAAGCCGCTACAGTAAAACCATGTCCCAAATTATAGGAGCTGGAAAGACCAACACCATCACCATTTTGCCGCGCAATATCATTACGGGTATTTAGGGTTCCGCCATCATTCTTAGCCTGATATTGCAGGGCGAAATTCAAACCGTTTACTAACCCGAAAAAGTCAGTATTACGATAAGTTAACAGCCCTGTTGCACGACCCATCATGAAGTTCTCAGTGGCGGCCATACTATCCCCACCAAACACAGACATCATATCTGTCAGAGCGTTAGCATCATAGACAACACCAAAGTTACGCCCATAATCCAGTGTGCCGTACTCACCCAGTTTAAAACCGACAAAAGCCAGACGCGTTCTTGCAAATTGGCTGCTTTCAACTTCAGTTCTACTGGCACCCATATTGAATTCCCAGCGCCCGTACCCGGAAATAGAATCTGTAAGCTGGGTAGTTCCTCTAATACCAATACGACCAAAGGAATTATCCCCTGCTTCTTTGCTTTTTGATTTAGCAAAATAACGTTGAACTTCAGCTTTGCCATATAAATCTATTTTATTACCATCCTTATTATAAATTTCAGCCGCATTTGCAGTCCCAGTTATAAAACCAGCCGGAATTGCCATTGCTATTGCCATTGCTATTACGTTGTGTTTTGTCATTATTATGGTCCTCACTTGTATTGTTATTTTACCTTTTGCCACCGCCATGAAATACACTTTCTAAGAAACACTTATTCAATAAAGAAATTTCCCAAAAGATTAATTAGGCGGATTAACATTTAGCAATCTTTGTTACTTTATGGTTAATTTTGTAATTAGCAATAGCGATACTAAGATCCAATTTAACCTTTTGCTAACAAAATTTATCCAAAAGTGCTATCCTGTGAAGCAGGTCACGTAATGAGCAGAGATTCAAGACTCTAATAGCATCAATTATGTCAATTAATTATTAAAAACAGTAAGTTATAAAAAATCAGACCAGTGATGAAAAAGAGACGATATAACCCTAAACAGCATTTTTCACTGTTAAGTATTATGGGCCACATGATAATCACTTATTGTAAATATTGACAACTGCCGGAGAGTTCTGTATTTCGTGGAAATTAGGATATTTCTTTTTATTTCGAGGGAGCATTCCTTATATTTTTAAATGAACAACGCCAATCCAGTACAATAAATATTAACAACCTATAAGGTGCTAAAATGGCAGAAAATTACCCGCGAGCACGAGGCAGACCAGCAATTCCGGAATCAGAAATACGCCAAAAAATTCATGACATTACTCTTTCTCTCTTGCTAAATCAGGGTTATAACAAAACAACCATGGATGTTATTGCCCAAAAAGCTAAAATCGCCAAAAAAACACTCTACCGTTTTTTTAAAAACAGAGAAGAACTAATTGAGCAAGTTGTATTAGACTGGCAAGATAATTCCCCTCCATCTCTAACCAAAAATGCCAGTACTTCCCATCAAGTGATAATATTATTAGAAAAATATTTAAAGGATATTTCTGATAAGTATTTGTCTGAAAATGAAGTGGGATTATTTAAATTATTACAGTCTGATTTCCCTCATCGCAATACATTACTGGAAAAGTATCAAAAAAGCGGTATCGAAAACAGTAAGGTTATTTTGGAAAACTGGTTGAACAATCAACATGAACGAGGAGTATTGAATAAGTTTAATTATAATACTTTCAGCGAGCTGGCTATTTCTATGGTCATTGCAGAGCCATTAAGGAAAATGGCATTAGGGCTGGTTCCGCCTTTACCAGAAACAGATGTTTCACCACAGATTACGGCAATAATAAAATTAATATCTGTTGAGTCAGATAAAAAATAAACCTTTCCATTCTAATTTTATTTCACAGCAAAAGAATTGGCGTTGAGGTTATAATAAAACTCAACGCCTGCTTTTTAATAATTAACAAAATCCTCATCTTTCAATATCAACATTATCACCTGATCTGATGAAGATTCTCCGAAACTGTTCAAAGCAAGTTATTTTATTTAGCTGATTAATCATTTCATCCTGACTGAAAATATCCAATAACGCATCATAACACTCCGCAAAACACGCCCTGTCGATTCTGTTTATCGCAATTAAAAAAACAACATGTACACGCTCACTTTCTCCCCAGAGAATACCTTTTGGGCTGATAGCGACTGCAACACCAGTCTTTATCGCATCCATCTTTGCTGAATGTGGTAATGCCAGAATACCAAACGCAGTTGAAGACGCACTTTCCCGCTGATAAACATATCTGACAAAATCGGCCTCAGTATAGCCCTTTGCAAACATAGTCTGGCAGAGCACACCAATAAGTTCATCCCTATGCTGAAAACCGGGTTCAAACCAGAACAATCCCGGTTCAAAAAACAGGTCAAAATTACGTTGTAGCGCCCTTCTTTTCCTGTTCGCATTAGCGATATCAATTTTACCAAGCAACTGTGCACGCCTATCTCGCATCTGAAAAGGAGATATACACACTGTTTCATATTTATGACTGAAAGGAATATTTATAGTTGTAATCAATAACTCAAATTCAAAACACGCCAGTTCAGAAGGCTGTGATATTATTTTAATAATATTTATTTCATCACCAAAATCACGTAATAACTGTTGGTATATTTTGTTTTCAATTCCCTTATAGCCCGGACATAAAAGTACTGTCTGTACTTTGTGACCTTTAGTTTTTTGTCGTTCAAATTCAGCACCAACATGTAAAGCAAGAAAAGAAATCTCATCTTCATTCAGTTTCTTGCCAAAAAACTCATTTAATTGTAAGGAAATAAAAACAGCAATATCAAAAACAGTACGACACTCTTTTTTTATCATATCCAACATAGGGTTTCTGGTATGAACATTGTGCTGCAAGCGTGTTTTCAGACCTGAAATGTGCAAAAAGAATAATGAAATAAAATCATCTGTTGCTAAATTAATCAGATAATGCTCCGCCACCGATTCAGCGACCTGTCTGGAAAGCTGATATAAACCCGATTTATCTGATTCAATTAATTTACTGTTTCCTGTCTGAGTAATATTGGTATTGATTTTCAGTAAGGTGTAACAAAAGTTTCTCTCATTCTCTGCTATAGGAATATTAAAAGTATATTGTAACCTGTCACACAGCTCTTCTGTTATTAACCTCAATCCCTGATTTTCTTCTATAAAGGACAATTGATTTTTTAAATACTTGCCATAACTTAATCGCTTGAGCAGTATCAAAAAACGCAGCACAAGATTTGTATATGAGAGTTCATAAATGGAGTAGCCTTGATTATTAAAGGCCTGCGTAATAATATCAGATATAGTTTTAACCTGCTGTTCCCCGAATAATATTACCAGTTTTTTCAAATCCAGCGTTCTGTAGTCTGCCTGCTCCATGATGGTATGATAGACTAACTCCCTTAAGTCCAGCTCAGAGCCTATAATTTCAAAGCGATTATTTTTGCATAAAAACCTGACATTGAATTTTTCAAAAGAGCCATTCATTTTATATATCACTGATTTTAAAGTTGAATCACTGATATATAAACCGGCACTGAGATCATAAATTTTATTACTTTGTCTGGATAACAGAAAAGACTTAATCAGATAACACGCTCTTTCCTGATAGGTTCTCGGAAAGTCACTGAGTTTTTGCCTCAATTTAAGATTTGAATCAGATGATAAAACATACCCTGAACGACTGGAGATAATGATTTTACTCCTGTAGGATTCATTAATTTCCATCACATAACTTTTGACGGTTCTGATTGAAACATTTAAGACCTGAGATAATTTAACTGCTAAAGTCGGGTTATTTTGTTCCATTAAATAATTCAATAATTCTTTCTGCTTAGGCCTTAGCATTATAACCCCCTATTAAATAAAAAAGTAAAACGTCAAACTTACAAATTCAGTCAATTAAAAAAACAGAAAATTGCCCTCCTGAAGTGAAAACAGATAATTGAATATAAAATCAAAATTGAAGATAGTAGTTTATATATCCGAAAACAAAAATCAATTAGCGACAAAATAATGAGGAGTTTATATGAAAAACGTTTTTATTATGTTGTGTTGTGGCGCAGGTATTTCCAGTGGAATGCTGGCTACAAAAACCAGAAATTCTGCCAGAAAAAAAGAATTATCCGTTACTGTTGAAGCCAGAAGCGAAAGCGAAGTTACTGAGTATTTTTCAGTAATTGATATTTTATTTCTTGGACCTCATTACGCCTCCCAACAAGAAGAGTTCCAAAAACATGCTGATATTTATAATATTCCCGTCATTGTTGTACCACAAAATATCTATGGAAAACTGGATGGTGAGGCATTGCTGGAATTAGCCATATCCACACTAAACAAATAAATTGAATCATTAACCTTATTATTTACAGCACCGGGGTTTTTTATTTACATCCAATTAATGGAAGAGAAAATAATAAAGAGAGATGCAAAATGAAAGCATTTATGTCGTGGTTATCTGATTCATTTGCACCAGCGATGCAAAATTTCACTAAACGACCATGGGTTGCTGCTATTTCTGGTTCCATGCAGAAAAATATCCCGTTTATTTTAGCGGGTTCACTGATATTTTTTTATAATGTATTTCGTTCTTATCTTCCCTTTTTACCCAATCTTGGTCGAATAGCTGAATATTCTTTTGGCATGCTCGGCTTAATCACAGCGTTTATGATTGCCAATCAGATGATGGAAAAACTTCATCATTTTCGGTATACCCTGATTGCCGGCCTGACATCCATTTGTGTTTATATGATGTTCATTAAGCCAGAGTTTTCTGACGGTAATATGATTGTCAGTTTTGAACGATTCGGCCCTGCGGGAATTTTACTGGGGATTGTCACCGGCCTGTTTGTTTCCTATCTTTTCCACTTATACACAAAAATAGGTTTTCTGAAAGACAGCACTCTACCTGATTTTGTCACTGGCTGGATACACGCCATTATTCCGATTCTGCTTTCTATCGGAATCGGAACATTATTAGTATTTACCCTTGAGATTGATATTTTCTCCCGTCTGCTTTACCTCTTTTCACCTATTGCTGCATTCGGTCAGACACTGCCGGGCTTTATACTGATGGCATTAATTCCGGCTATTGCATTCTCTATGGGGATTTCCGTCTGGACATTTACTGGCCTGCAAATGCCTATTTTTATGCTTGGTATCAGCACCAATATTACTTTGGCAGCAGCAGGTCAGGCCCCGACCAATATTGTGACTTATGAAACCATGTATACAGCGGCGTTGATCACAATGGGTGGAACCGGTGCCACTCTCGCACTGAATCTTTTAATGCTGTTTTCAAAATCCAGAGATCTTAAGGCAACAGGTTATATCTGTATCGGGCCTTCGTTCTTCAATATCAATGAGCCACTGGTGTTTGGTACACCAATTGTGCTCAACCCACTGCTCATGCTGCCGATGTGGATTAATGCGATCACCAGCCCGATCATTATCTGGGTGTTTATGCGCTCCGACTGGCTGAATATCCCTGCCAAAATGATTCAGGTCGGTCAAATACCCGCTCCGTTTTCCAGCGTCATGATTACTGAGGACTGGCGGGCGATCATCTGTTATTTGGTGCTAATGGCCGTGTTCCTCGTGACCTGGTATCCCTTCTTTAAAGTGTATGAGAAAAAACGTATTGAAGAAGAAAATCTCAACGCAGCATAAGCGACTCTACTACAAGGAAAAACAATCATGAATAGTGAGGAAAATATCTTAATTGCTATTTCTATGGAAATTATTCTCGATGCAGGTAATGCCAGAGAAAAAAGTGAAAAAGCAATGAAATTCGCTCGTAATGGCGATTTTGAAAATGCTCGCATATATATGGAAAAAGCACGAAAAATGATGTTATCAGCTCATCAAACACAAACTGATGTTATTCAAAAAGAGACTCAGGGCGATGATATTAAATTGAGTCTGCTATTTATTCATGCTCAGGATACGTTAATGACGATACGTAGCGAGTTACTCCTGAGAGAAGAAATAATTGATTTATATAAACACATTAAAAATATGAACGATAATAAAGGAAAAAATCATCATGACGAAAGATAACGCGCTATTTCCTGAAACTTTTCTTTGGGGTGCAGCAACCAGTGCTTATCAGGTTGAAGGTGCGGCAGAAAAATATGGTAAAAAATTATCCCAGCAAGATATTCTCAATAATAAACCCGGGTTAGCTGATTCCCATATTACCAGTGATCATTATCATCGCTATAAAGAAGATGTTACATTAATGAAAGAACTGGGATTAAAAGCCTATCGGTTTTCTATCGCATGGTCGCGTATTTTCCCTGATGGTATCGGGAAACCGAATAATGAAGGTGTACAGTTTTACCATAATCTTATCGATGAATTATTAGAAAATGGTATTACACCAATCCCAACACTTTATCATTATGATATGCCAATGGCTTTGGTGGAAAAATATCATGGCTGGATTGACAGGCAAAGTGTCAATGATTTTGCCTACTACGCTGAATTTGTTATCAGAGAATATGGTAAGAAAGTCAAGTACTGGCTGACGATTAATGAACAAAGCATTATCGTACAATTCTGGACGAAAAAATGTTTTATCCCTGAACAGTATCTCGATAATGAACAGATTAAATATCAGATAAATCATCATATGAATCTGGCTCATGCCATCGCCTGCAAATTAGTCCATCAATGGGTGCCGGAAGGTCAGGTTGGGGCGGCATTGGGATATTCAGCTATTTATCCGCTGACCAGCAAACCGGAAGATAATCTGGCAGCCCAGAATGCCAATGATCTGCGTAATTACTATTTCACCGATATTTACCTGAAGGGGGAATATAATCAATCCGCTTTGATTTACCTGAAAAATCAGGGGCTGGCACCTAATATCGAAGACGGAGATATGGCGTTAATCAAAGAAGGGTACTCTGATTTTCTGGCCATCAATTACTATTGCAGCCATGCAGCCGCCGCCGCACCAGAAGGCGCTCAGAGGCGTATGGATGGCTTTAATCCGACAGGTATCAAAGGGCAAATGGACGGTTATGAGATCCAGCCTGATTACTATCAAATCCACAAAAATCCACAGCTTGATACTACCGACTGGGATTGGGCGATTGATCCGCATGGGCTTGAGTATCTGCTACGCGATTTATATACCCGTTATCAAAAGCCATTAATGATCACTGAAAATGGATTTGGTGCTGATGATATTCTGGCATCTGACGGCACTATTCATGATAGCTATCGCATTGATTATTTAAAGCAGCACCTACAGGCGATTAAACGGGCAATGGATTCCGGTGTCATTGTTCTTTCCTATAATCCGTGGAGTTTTATTGATCTACTTTCCACCAGCAATGGCTACAAAAAGCGGTATGGTTTTGTGTACGTCAACCGCACTGATGACGACCTCAAAGATCTCGCCCGTTATAAGAAAGATTCATTTTATTGGTATCAGAACGTTATCCAAACACGTGGTGGTTCATTAACTGAATGACGAAGGGATAGATAAAGTCATGATCGAATATTCCGTAATAGTAACAGCCCCTTCGGGGCTACATACCCGGCCTTCGGCACAACTCTGTAATTTAGCCAAGACTTATAGTGGCACAGTAGAAATTATCAGAGGAGATAAAGTCGCTAATTTAAAAAGCATGTTCAAAATTATGTCGATGGGAATTAAAAATGGCATGGAAATTATTGTTCGGGTAGAAGGAGAGAACGAAGAGGAAATGGCTAAATCCGTTGTTGACCTTATTCGTAGTATTAAAGAGTAAACTTCATTGTTTATTTATTGGAAATAAATTATGGTCTCTTTTGATGAAATGGAAAGTATTGCACACCAGCTTATTTCTCCGACGCAATTAAATAAATATATTAAATATGGTCACGTCGCTGCGGTCATTCAGTGTGATTCCGGCCATATTTATACCGGAGTGAGTATTGATACTTCATGCTCTATGGGATTTTGTGCAGAACATGGTGCCATTGCCGATATGATAAAAAATGGAGAAAATCGGATAATTAAAGTTATCGCAGTTAATAAATCCGGCGATATTATTCCTCCCTGTGGTCGCTGTCGGGAATTTATCAGCCAGATAAATCGGGAGAATATACACACCGAAGTGAAAGTAAATAAAGAGGTGGTTTTACCATTAGGTGAGTTATTGCCGTTTGATTGGAAAAATAAGTAAAAAAAGTTTTATTTTTAATTGACATCAGATAGAAAAAACCCGCCCGAATTTATTATTCGGGCAGGTTTTTTTATTCATACAGAATTAATTTTGTAGCGTTTATTTCGCCTCTACCGCTTCCATTCCGACCAGTCCTACTTTGAGGTAACCCGCTTTACGCAGAGAGTCCATGACACTCATCAGAGTTTCATAATCCACGCTTTTATCCGCCTGGAAGAAAATCGTGGTTTCTTTATTAGACTGAGTTGTCTGATCCAATACTGAAGAGAGCGAATCACGATCAACCTGTTGATCACCAACAAATAACTGGCTGTCTGCTTTTACCGTCAGAAAGACCGGTTTCTCCGGCCGTGGCTGTGGTTTGGCTGTTGATGCCGGTAAATCAACCTTGATATCAACGGTTGCCAGTGGTGCGGCCACCATAAAGATGATCAGCAGCACTAACATGACATCAATAAAGGGTGTGACGTTAATCTCGTGTAATTCACCGCTATCGTCCAAATCTTCATTAAGACGTATTGCCATAATTAATTACCTTGCTTCTGCTTTATCAGTTTTTCTGTCAGCCAAATCAAGATCACGACCAAGCAACAAAATTGCCTGTGCCGCAGTATCACCAACCTGCCCACGGTATGATGAAATAACACGGGCAAAAATGTTATAGATAACGACCGCAGGAATTGCAGCGACCAGACCCAGCGCGGTTGCCAGCAGTGCTTCTGCAATACCCGGTGCAACAACGGCAAGGTTAGTGGTTTGTGAATGGGCAATACCAATGAAGCTGTTCATGATCCCCCAGACGGTTCCGAACAGGCCGACAAACGGTGAAATTGCACCGATAGTTGCCAGATAACCGTTTCCACGCCCCATATGACGGCTGATTGCAGCAACTGCGCGCTCCATACGGAATGAGGTGCGCTCTTTTGTGCCGTCTTTATCGGTACTTTCAGCAGATAAGCTACGCTCAGTCTGTGCTTCACTCAGTAACAGGCGGCTAATGCTGTTCTTAGCGAAATCCGAGGAAATTTTTACTGCCTCATCCAGACTGGCAACATTAGCTAAAGCCAGTTGTTCTTTACGTAAGCGGCGACGCGCTATTAACAGCTCCGATCCTTTAGAGAAAAAGAGTGCCCATGTAATAATAGAGGCAATCACCAGACCAATCATGACGCTTTTTACGACCGCATCAGCATTCTGATACATACCAAAAACGGAAAGATCCGTCGCAAAACCGCTGGACAGGCTTTCTGTTTCTGCCGCCACTGTGGTTTCTACTGCACCAGCTTCTGTTATTTCAGTAACTTCTGTAGTGACTGTTGGCTGTTCTGCCGTCGCTGCCTCGTCCGTTTTCTGCGCTTCACCTTGCTGTGTCTCTGTTTTCACTTCACTTGCCTGTGGAGCCACGGAAGATACCGGTGTTACCGGAGCTGCTACCTGAGTGGCAGCCTGATTTTCTGGCGCGGTAACCGCTGTAGTTGGTGCAGTATTAGCTGGTGCGGTATTAGCTGGTGTAGTATCAGCCCATGCTGAACCTGTTAACCCGAGTGCCAATAGAATAGAAGCTGTCAAATTACGCATCAGTTAGCCTTACTCTCTTTTTTATAGATTCTGTTACTTAGCAGTGAATCGCTACTCATCTTGCTAATCCTGATATATCTGTCGTCTTTCAAGCCGCCTCTTTGTTGGCTGAATCTCGAAATCGATTAGGTATATGTTTTATCACTTTTTGCCCAGTTTCATGTTTTTCATCACATAAGGGAAAAAGTCCGTTCCAAATGATATCAGACATTGCGCGATTTGATAGTAATTATCATTACTATTTAATAAAAAAAGTGGTAATAAAAAGGGGTTATCCCATCCATTTTTTCTTTTTTACCGTTCTCACTCACCTTGAATTTTTGTCAAGTTGTAAGAATCCCTTTGTAAAAAACCTGACTATTCTTTTAACTTGCTAATGATTATTTAAGCAATCGTGATGAGTCAGGGGGAGGGTTATATGTCAGAAAAAAAATTAGAAACCAGACTGGTAGACGTCGGAAGAAAGCATAAATACACACAGGGAGCGGTTAATCCTATTATCCAGCGCACTTCATCCGTCATTTTCAAAACGGTTGAGGATATGAGGCATGCGATAAAAAATCGGGCTAACGGTGAGCTGTTTTACGGGCGCCGTGGCACTCTGACGCATTTTGCTTTTCAGGAAGCAATGGCTGAACTGGAGGGTGGAGTGGGCTGTGCTTTGTATCCTTCGGGTACTGCCGCTATTACCAACAGCATTCTGGCATTTGTAGAAACAGGTGACCATGTTCTGCTAACCGGTACAGCTTATGAACCGACTCAGGAATTTTGCAAAAATATTCTTAAAAAGATGCAAGTCTCCACTGATTATTTTGATCCTCGGCTCGGTGAAGAGATTGCCTCACTCATTCAGCCAAACACAAAAGTCATCTTTCTTGAATCCCCCGGCTCCCTCACTATGGAGGTTCAGAATATTCCCGCTATTGTACAGGCGGCCCGGCGGGTTAATCCCGATATTGTTATTATGATCGATAATACCTGGGCTGCGGGTGTTCTTTTCAGGGCACTGGATTTTGGTGTCGATATTTCTATTCAGTCCGCGACAAAATATATTATCGGCCATTCAGATGGCATGCTTGGTACGGCTGTCGCCAATCAACGCTGTTGGGATCAATTACGGGAAAGCTCTTATTTGATGGGGCAGATTGCTGATCCTGACACCGTTTATTCTGCAAATCGGGGATTACATACTCTGGCTGTCCGCCTAAAACAGCATGAAGAAAGCAGCCTGATCGTTGCTAAATGGCTCTCCCAACGCCCCGAAGTCGCTGAGGTTTATCACCCTGCGCTACCTTCCTGTCCCGGTCATAACTATTTCCAACGCGATTTTACGGGTTCCTGCGGGCTGTTTTCTTTTATGCTGAATGTCAGCCTGACTCCCGGACAGCTCTCTGACTATCTGGATCATATGCATTATTTTAAAATGGCATTTTCCTGGGGAGGGTTTGAATCACTCATTCTGGGCATTTCTCCTGAGTCACTGGCAATCCTGCGTAATTATGATTTTCCCCAAAAAACGGGAACGTTAATTCGTGTGCATATCGGGCTGGAAGACCCCCAGGATTTAATAGATGATCTGGATGCTGGCTTCTCCCGCATTGCGTTGAGTTAACTGTATTTATTTTTATACTCTTCATTTTACAGGTGCCTCTTTGCTGGCTGCTCCCCTCGCCGCCACAACGCATCCGGTAATCCATGATGTGTATATGCTGAATCAAATCAACTATCCTGCTGTCGTTTTGCGGTACACTGGAACACATGGACTTGTATGATTAATTCGATTGTATGACACTGGTTGTACAAAAATTGTCATAAAGATATTGTACCGAAATTACAGGATAAATATGGAAACGTTAAGCGGGATCGTGCAAGCGCTTTGGCAGCATGACTTTACCCTACTCGCCAATCCCGATGTCATCTGGATTATTTATGGTGTTATCTTCGTCACACTGGTATTGGAAAACGGTTTATTGCCTGCCGCATTTCTGCCCGGTGATACTCTTTTGATCCTCACCGGAGCTTTAATTGCCAAAGGTGTCATGGGATTTGTTCCGACTGTCATATTATTGACGATTGCAGCCAGTCTCGGGTGCTGGCTGGGGTATTTACAGGGGCGCTGGCTGGGACATACCCGAATGATCAAAAACTGGCTAGCCCAGCTTCCGGCAGAGCAGCGCCAACGGGCGAATGTCTTATTTGCCAAACACGGTTTAACGGCATTGTTAATTGGCCGTTTCCTCGCTTTTATCCGTACACTTCTACCCACCTTCGCAGGTATTTCCGGTCTGAACAGCAAACGCTTTCAATTTTTTAATTGGTTAAGCGGCTTCTTATGGGTCATCATAATTGTGAGTTTTGGCTATGCCCTGAATCAGATACCCTTTGTTAAAGCGCATCAGGATTTGGTCATGAATATTTTGATGATCTTACCTGTTATTCTGTTAATCAGCGGACTAGGTGCTTCGCTATTGATGTACTGGCGTCATAAAAAAGCATCATCACACAAAAATAAATGAGCATATCGGTTATTGACCGCTGTTCCCAAAATCACACTATTTTTTCTAGCTATTAACTTATCAACAAAAAAATTAAACAATCCGAGTCCACTCAGACAAGCATCATACAGCCAATAATCTGGCATTAAGATACATGATCCTGCATAGAGTGGACTCTATCACTGCAATAAACCAACATAACTCAATAACCGAATGTTAAGACATGGGAAAAGTTTTTGTTATTCAGTTAGTAAGGATTGTTGTTATGCAAAACTTCACACTACACACTCCAACCAAAGTCATTTTCGGTAAAGGGCAGATAGCCCAGTTACGCAATGAAATACCTCAGGATGCCAGAATATTGCTACTTTATGGTGGTGGCAGTATTAAGAGTAATGGCGTTCTTGCTCAGGTTTATGCTGCACTGGAAGGTTATTCCGTTGAAGAGTTCGGCGGAATTGAACCAAACCCTGCCTATGAAACACTTATCAAAGCGGTGGAATATATACGCCATCACGATATCAATTATTTACTGGCTGTGGGTGGCGGCTCAGTCATCGATGGCACAAAATTCGTTGCTGCTGCGGTTAATTATCCCCATGAAGATTTATGGGAAATTTTGACAACTGGCGGTGCAAACATTACCTCTGCACTTCCGTTCTCATGCGTTCTGACGCTACCCGCCACAGGCTCTGAAACAAATAATATTTCGGTGGTCAGCCGCCTGAAAACACACGATAAGCAACATTTTGTATCACCTTTTATTTATCCTAAAGTCGCTATTCTCGATCCTGAAGTCACTTATTCCCTGCCTCCCCGCCAAACCGCAAATGGTATTGTTGACGCATTTATACACACACTGGAGCAATACCTGACTTACCCTGTTAATGCAAAAGTACAGGATCGCTACGCCGAAAGTTTGCTTCTCACATTACTGGAAGAAGGGCCAAAGGTTCTCAAAAACCCCAGGGATTATGATGCGCGGGCCAATATTATGTGGACGGCAACTCAGGCCCTCAACGGACTTGTCGGTGCAGGCGTTCCACAGGACTGGGCAACCCACATGCTGGCACATCAGTTAACAGCTTTTCACAATTTAGATCACGCTCAGACACTGGCGATTATTTTGCCGCATCTCTTACAGGAAAAGCGGGATACTAAACACGCAAAACTTCTGCAATATGCTGAACGTATCTGGCATTTCACGGAAGGAACGGAAGAACAGCGCATTAATCAGGCAATCCATGCCACTCGTGAATTTTTTGAAAGTCTCGGTGTAAAAACCCATTTCTCTGATTATCAGCTTGATGGCAGTTCTATACCGGGAATGATCCAAAAACTAGAACAGCAGGGTTTGGTTGCTTTAGGTGAACACCAGGATATTACGCTTGAAGTTAGCAAGCGGATTTACGAGGCGTCCATCTGATATTCCAAATCTGGAGGAGGTAAGAATGGGTCAGCAGACAATTATTAAACTCGTTGACGGAAATCTCATGCCGCAATTAGGAATTGGAGTCTGGCAGGCGAGTAATGAACAGGTTGTTAAAGCCATCGGTACCGCGCTGAATGTGGGTTATCGCTCTATTGATACAGCCGCGATTTATCACAATGAAACAGGCGTCGGAAAAGCGCTGCGGGAAAGCTGTATCCCACGCGAGGAAGTTTTTATCACAACTAAGCTGTGGAATGATCGCCATCAGGATGCCAAAACCGCACTGCAAGAGAGTCTGGATAGATTACAGCTGGAGTATATTGATCTCTTTCTAATTCACTGGCCGGTTCCCCAGCAGGATAAGTATGTTGAAACATGGAAACAATTTATTGAGTTAAAAGAATCGGGGCTCGTCCGCAGTATCGGGGTATGTAACTTTCATATTGAACATTTGCAGAAACTATTTTCAGAAACAGGTATTGTGCCTGCTATCAATCAAATCGAACTGCATCCCCTGATGCAACAGAGGCAACTGCATTCATGGAATGCCACGCACCACATTATCACCGAGTCCTGGAGCCCGTTATCCCGGGGCGGTAAAGGTGTTTTTGATCATCCATTAGTTGAAAGTCTGGCAATTAAATATGATAAAACACCTGCTCAGATTGTTATCCGCTGGCACCTCGACAGTGGCATGATTGCTATTCCTAAATCAGTAACGCCTTCACGTATTAAAGAAAACTTTGATGTTTTTGATTTCAAGCTGGAGAAAGAGGATCTGACTATCATGGCTGGATTGGATATTGGTAAACGCCTTGGTCCCAATCCCGATACTTATAATCTGACAGTCCTCAATTTAGGATGATACTCATATAAAACCACCGAATGATCTGCCTTAATAAACGACGAAATCGTTCCTCCAATCAGGCCTGAATTCTGTTTTATACAGAGTTCAGGCTGTTTAAATATGCTCATATCTGATGTTAAATTATACTTTGGTTAATGGACACGAATATTGCCTACGGTTTGATTAAGGGGTGCTTATGTGGAACATATCTCCGCAAAGAGGGTATATGCAGTATCTGGCAACGTTTATGTCGCCGATAGAAGCGCATATTATTCGGGGCAGAATGCTATCAGAAGGTATCTATGCCCAAATACTAGATGAAGGAGTGGTATGGAATACTTATATGTGCTCCCATGCCTTTGGTGGTGTGAAGCTGCTGGTTCATTATTCGGAGCATCAACGTGCTGAAAAAATACTTTCGGGTATTTATGATAATCAATATTTATTAGACGAAAAAAATGCAGAAATTAAAGACCCGGTTCTAACCCAATCAATTCCCCCCTCATATGAATTAATAAACACGACATTAGTTATATTATTATTTCTGATATTTGGTGTTGCATTACCCTTAAAATTTAATCACTGAATACTAATATTGGATAAAAAAGCAGAATACTCCTATATTCTCGCAGTGAGAGTAATAATTAAAAAACTCATTAACATTATAGGAAATATAAATAATAACTATATTTAGTATCTATATATAAAGTTAGGTCTATCTTTACCCCATCACTTTAGATAAAGCAAAAATAGATTGCACAGCAGAAAAGGAAAACAAGAGTAATAAAAGGAGAAGCGTTTATTTATAGTGATACTCAGAAAACATTTTCATGGTGAAATTTTATAATACCGGAGTAAATGATAATGACTTACATAATAATTTCTTTATTCATGCTTATCCCTTTTTTCTTTTTAATAAAGCACCTTTTATTATCACATCATATTTATCACAATGTTTCAGGAATTATACTGACAATTCTGGCTATTTCTTTTCATATGTATGTTTTTCGTTTTGATCACATTCCGCTGCTCAGTTCAGCCCTACCACATCACACCATCATTTTTTACGGTTCAATAGCGGCAGCACTGTTACATTGTGTAATTTATTCCATTTGCGTCAAGTTGTATCACGATAAATAGCGGTAAGGAACAGCGCTGTGTTTGGCCTCATTTTGGTCAGCAGACCATTTTGATCAATACAGCACCGTTTCTTTTCTGCCCGAAAAACTATTTTTCAAAGCACTTTTTATTTAAATAGCCTTTATACACAATGGATTTCAAGATGCATCGCGGCGGCAAGAGAGTGAATTCCCGGGAGCATAGATAACTATGTGACCGGGGTGAGCGAGCGCAGCCAACAAAGAAGCAACTTGAAAGACGAAGTGTATATTTAAATAAAGGGAGTTCTGGCACCAATACCAGTTAACGGGTAGATTCATCTTCTTTATTATTTTCATCCGGTGATTTGGTTTTGGCAGTCAATAAATAAGGGGATTGCTGCCAACGGCTGGGAGCTAGCTGTAATAAATTATGAGCAAGAATAAAGCCGATCGCCAGAGCTAGTAACAACATAACTCTGAGCAGATTAGTTGTATTATCCACTTGCTTGGCTTCTGTTGCCAATCTGTGTGTATCCAGAGTCAGGCGCAGAAAACCTTTCGGTTTATTTTTCCCCGGTATAGGAACCACAATTTGCTGATTGAAATAACTACCCGCTTTTTTTCCATCCAAAGATAACCGCTCCCGAACAGAAACCAATTCACCACTCCGCGCAACCAGTATTCCGTTCTCCAGATAAACACTGGCATCGAGAATACGACTTTTGTTGGTTAAATAGTTCAGGTTATCCATGATTTTTTGATTATTGGCTTCCTTGCTGCCATTCTCCATATCAGCAGACAGGCTGAATGCAACCTGTTTTGCCAGTGTCTTTGCCAGATCTTCAAACTGATCCATATGGGCCTGTTGTTGTGAACGGCTAAAATAGGATACCCCCTGCATCAGCAAGACCAATAATGCTATACATATTAAGATAATTGCGGTTTTGTGCAGTCGAAATTTTAGTTTTGCTTTACTCATAGTTATCCCACCTAATGCTCGTTACATTCCATGTTGCCAGATGCAGTAGTGATAGGATAGTTTGAAAAGCATTTTTTGCCTGCCCTATTTATTACATGGAATTACAGGAGTCGATATTCATGTCTAACAATCTGGCCTATCGTTACTTACCCGATGAAATCCATAAATGGCCGGGATTACCACTATCTCTCAGTGGAGATGAAGTCATGCCACTGGATTACCGAGCTGGGGACAGAGGCTGGCTGTTGTATGGCCGCAATCTGGATAAACAGCGGATCAGTGATTTTCAGCATCGTCTGGGAGTGGCTATTGTTGTTGTTTCCTCATGGCGCATTGATGATTATCAGGTTGTTCGCATTGCCGGCAGCTTGTCGCCGCGTATCAAACGACTGGCAGATGAGTGCTGCCTGGATGTTGTTCCGTTAGGACAGATCCCGCGTCTGCGTTCACCCGGTTTATTAGTCATGGATATGGATTCAACTGCCATTCAGATTGAGTGTATTGATGAAATTGCACAACTGGCTGGTGTAGGTGATAAAGTTGCTGAAATTACAGAGCGGGCCATGCAGGGAGAGTTAGATTTCTCAGAAAGCCTGCATCAACGGGTTGCCCAACTGGCTGGTGCTGATGCCGCAATATTGCAGCAAGTCATGGATACTCTGCCTCTTACATCCGGTTTAACCAGCCTTGTCCGCAAACTGCAATCCCTCGACTGGCATGTTGCCATTGCCTCCGGCGGCTTTACTTTCTTCGCTGATACTCTGCGCAAGCAATTACGTCTTTTTGCCTCCGTTGCCAACCAACTAGAAATAAAGGACGGCAAATTAACCGGCAAAATTAAAGGGCCAATCGTTGATGCGAAATACAAAGCCACTACATTAATACGGCTGGCAAAAGAGCTGGATATTCCCCTTAGCCAGACTGTCGCCATAGGCGATGGTGCCAACGATTTAAAAATGATCCGCAAGGCAGGTCTGGGCATTGCCTATCACGCAAAACCAAAAGTGTACACCCACGCTAAAGTAGGTATTCGCCATGCGGATTTAATGGGCGTCCTGTGTGTTTTGAGCGGTGGCCTGAAACACGAAGAACGTTAAAATTATTTTAGTGGAAGTATAGGGAGAATAGAGTGGCAAAAGCAGCAAAACGGGCATTTGTCTGTAACGAATGTGGGGCAGATTATCCCCGCTGGCAGGGGCAGTGTACTGCATGTCAGGCATGGAATACCATCACGGAAATCCGTTTAGCCGCGGCGTCCTCTCCCCGCAATGAACGTTTCAGCGGTTATGCAGGGGATACCGGAGTCAGCAAAGTACAAAAACTTTCTGAAATCAGTCTGGAAGAATTGCCCCGATTTTCTACCGGATTTAAAGAGTTTGACCGAGTGCTGGGTGGAGGCGTCGTTCCCGGTAGCGCTATTTTGATCGGTGGTAATCCTGGAGCGGGGAAAAGTACCCTGTTACTGCAAACCATGTGCCTGCTATCTGAACAAATGAAAACCTTATATGTCACCGGTGAGGAATCGTTACAGCAGGTCGCCATGAGAGCACACCGGCTAGGCTTGCCGACAGATAAACTGAACATGCTGTCAGAAACAAGTATTGAGCAGATTTGCCTGATTGCCGAGCAAGAGCAGCCTAAGCTGATGGTTATTGACTCCATTCAGGTTATGCATATGGCTGATATTCAGTCTTCTCCCGGCAGTGTGGCACAGGTCAGAGAGACAGCAGCTTATCTGACCCGATTTGCCAAAACCCGGGGAGTTGCCATCATTATGGTCGGCCATGTGACTAAAGATGGCTCTCTGGCAGGCCCGAAAGTACTGGAACACTGTATTGACTGTTCAGTGATGCTCGATGGTGAAGCCGATTCCCGTTTCCGAACTCTCCGCAGCCATAAAAACCGTTTCGGTGCAGTTAATGAGCTGGGTGTATTCGCTATGACTGAACAGGGGCTACGGGAAGTCAATAACCCTTCTGCTATCTTTTTAAGTCGTGGTGATGAAATTACTTCCGGCAGTTCTGTCATGATTGTCTGGGAGGGAACTCGTCCCCTGCTGGTGGAAATTCAGGCACTGGTCGATCACTCTATGATGCCTAATCCACGCCGGGTCGCTGTGGGTCTTGAGCAGAACCGGCTGGCTATTCTGCTGGCAATATTGCACAAACATGGTGGTTTGCAAATGGCTGATCAGGATGTCTTTGTTAACGTCGTGGGTGGTGTGAAAGTGACAGAAACCAGCGCCGACCTTGCTTTACTGCTCTCTTTAGTGTCCAGTTTCCGTGACCGTCCTCTGCCCCGTGATTTGGTTGTCTTTGGTGAAGTCGGGCTGGCAGGAGAAATCCGCCCTGTTCCCAGCGGTCAGGAGCGTATTTCAGAAGCAGCTAAGCATGGCTTTAAACGGGCAATTGTGCCCTATGCCAATATGTCCAAAAAATCATTACCTGACATGAAAGTATTCGGCGTTAAAAAATTGTCAGATGCTCTGTCTGTTCTTGATGATCTGGATGATTAATATACACCTCATCTTTCAAGTTGCCTCTTTGTTGGCTGCACTCGTTCACCCCAGTTACATAGTTATCTATGTTCCTGGGGATATACTCCTTTGCCGCCGCGACGCCCCTTGAAATCCATTATGTATAGCCCGATAAAAGGCCAGTTTTGTTTTTACCTTTCCCTGTTGGCATGCTATGTTGTTTAGTATACTAAACAACATAGGGGGTTATATGGTGCAGTTTGACTATTTAAAAGAGGCAATTAAACAGGCGAATCACACTTTACAACAAGTTGCTGATGCAAGTGGCATGACGAAAGGCTATTTAAGCCAGCTCATTAACGGCAAGATAAAAAGCCCGAGTGCACAGAAATTAGCATCTCTTCATCAACATTTAGGATTGGCGTACCCTATGGAAAAGAAAACTATCGGTGTTGTGTTTGGTAAATTTTATCCGTTACATACTGGGCATATCTATTTGATCCAGCGAGCATCCAGCCAGGTCGATGAATTGCACGTTTTTCTCTGTTACGATGAATTACGGGATCGGGAGTTGTTTATCAACAGTTCCATGTCTCAGCAACCTACCGTCAGTGATCGCCTAAGATGGTTGTTACAAACATTCAAATATCAGAAAAATATTCATATCCATTCTTTTGATGAACAAGGTATCGAACCCTACCCAAACGGCTGGGAAAAATGGAGTCAGAGCGCAAAACAATTTATGTCTGCAAAAGGCATTAACCCTCAGTATATCTATTCCAGCGAAGCACAAGACGTTCCTCTCTATAAAGAGCATTTTGGCATTGAAACCATTCTTGTCGATCCACAACGTTCATTTATGAATATCAGTGGCAGCCAGATACGGCAGGCGCCTTTCCGCTATTGGGAATATATTCCAACAGAAGTAAAACCTTTCTTTGTGCGTACGGTTGCCATTCTCGGAGGCGAATCCAGCGGGAAATCCACACTGGTCAATAAACTGGCCAATATGTTTAACACAACCAGTGCGTGGGAATATGGGCGTGAGTATGTATTTTCCCATTTAGGGGGAGATGAGATGGCGCTGCAATACTCTGATTACGATAAAATAGCTTTAGGTCACGCTCAATATATTGATTTTTGTGTAAAATACGCAAACAAAGTTGCTTTTATTGATACTGATTTTGTCACAACACAGGCATTTTGTAAGCGCTATGAAGGGAAAGAGCACCCCTTCGTTCAGGCTCTGATTGATGAATATCGATTTGACTTGGTCATCCTGTTAGAAAATAACACCCCTTGGGTCGCTGATGGGTTAAGAAGCCTGGGAAGTGAGCAGGATCGTAAAGCGTTTCAGCAATTGCTTGAAAGTATGTTGAAGAAAAATAATATTGATTATGTATGTGTTAACTCACCTGATTATGATCAACGTTTTCTTCAGTGTGTAGAACTGGTTCAGGAAATGTTAGCGTCTTAACAATTGTTCATATTCTCCAAAATAAATTTCAAGTTGCAGCAACCGAAAATAAACAATTATACCGGGCGGCAACTTGAAAGATTAAAGTATATATACTATTAGCCTAAACTGTTATTAGCGTAATGATTAATTAAAATGATTTATTTTCTATAGCAATTTTCGTTATTTTATGTTTTATTCTCGATTGCACTCTAATTAAATGTTTCATTTAGTTATTTTTACAATAGTAACAAAATAGATTCTGTTAATAATATTTTTTGATGCTTAGGTTTCTCCGTTTAGGCTTGAATTGTCAGGAGATAAGTCATTTAATGGACGGACCTGTTGATTTATCTATATAAAATTCTTTTATTATCAATGATAACCACACATTTTACATGTGATTTCTATTAAAGGATGGAGGTGATGTAAAAAAAACATTATATTTTTTATATGAGTAAAATGACTTTTTTCCTTATTATAAAATTGGAATAAAAACAGAATAATTTATACCTTTTTTATGTATGTTGTCTTTTTCTTAGTAACGACGAAAATCATTAACATTTTACTCTAAGACTAAGAAATATCTCATTTATCATATAATAATTGTAAATAATAATTGACATAAGTTTAGTATATTATTACCGAGATATTTCACAAATGAACTATTTAAATTCATATTATGTCTTATTGATATTAATAATACTGTAAATAGATTTAGATAACATATTTAAGGAAAAAGCTTTAACTTTTTAACCTAATTGTGTTGAGAATATGAACTTAAATCAATTTAAATCGATTGAAGTTATCAATATTTCATATGGTTTAACTGGTAATACAGTTAATTATGAAATGATTTCAGACATCACATTTTCTATTATACCAGGTGAAATTACTTTGATAACAGGGCCGAAAGCATCCACAAACAGCACATTGCTATCGATTGCTTCGGGTATGTTACAACCAGATCAAGGAGATGTATTCATTAATAATAACAAGCTAAAACTAATGAGTGATTCCGAGTTAGGTCAGTTTCATTCACAAAGTAGTGGGTTCATTTTCCAGAGTTTTAATTTATCCAGTGAACTTACGCTGTTAGATAACTTGTTATTGTCTAATTCTTACGGATTATCCCTTTCCCGGGAGCTGGCAGTAAAAATTGCACAGAAGTCGTTAGATATTGTGAAATTAGGTGATAAGAGCCGTTACTATCCAGGTGAGCTTTCTGAAAATGAAAGACAGCGAGCCGCTATGGCAAAAGCCATCGTGAAAAGACCTGAATACTTGTTTGCTGATGAACCGACTCGTCACCTGAACCATCAGGAATTAAAGATGTTTATTGATATCTTTAAATTTATCGCTCATGAGCAGAAAGGCACCGTCGTTATCGCCTCTCAGGATAAGCGCCTGATTCAATATGCTGACAGCATGATTACTCTGGAAAGCGGTAAAATTGTTAAGACATATGAGTCCTTTCAGGAACGAAGAGTAATGGTATCCTGATTGTTATTTCCTTAAAAAAACGGCCTGATATCAGGCCGTCAGACTGCTGACAAACCGCGTTGAAAATAACGCGGTTTGTTGCCTTCATTATAAATCCTTATCTTTCGATTTTTCCTGCCTCATCCCTAAACAATCCT